>JBBTUM010000001.1:0-7972 GCA_038063795.1 Patescibacteria group bacterium
GCGCCATCTGCTTCGGTAGGCCTCACTGGTTGAGTTTCAGATGCGGTCCAGCGACGATGACCGATCGGCCGGAGTAGTCAACGCGTTTGCCCAGCAGATTCTGTCTGAAGCGACCCTGTTTGCCTTTCAAGAGATCGGCGATGCTTTTCAGCATGCGCTTCTGGCCGGTCGAAGCGGTGACCGTCTTGCCGTGCCGTGCGTTGTTGTCGATGAGCGCATCGACTGCCTCCTGGAGCATTCGTTTTTCGTTCCGTTGGATAACCTCAGGAGCCTTGAGCTCTTTCAGGCGTTTCAGACGGTTGTTGCGGTTGATGACGCGGCGGTACAGATCATTCAGGTCTGATGTGGCGAAACGGCCGCCATCAAGCTGTACCATTGGTCGCAGATCCGGCGGAATGACGGGTAGTACGGTCAAGATCATCCATTCGGGTTTTATCTTGTTCGCCTGCAATGTTTTCAGCAGCCGAGAGCGGCGGATCAACTTTTTTTTCTTTGACGGAATGCATGTCAGGATCTCCTCGTCGAGTTCTTTGATGAACTGTTTCAGGTCGAAGCTCTGGAGCAGATACCGTATCGCTTCTCCGCCGATGCGCGCCTCAAAGACGTGGCCGTACTTGAGCGAAAGGTCCTGGTAGGCGCTCTCGGAGATGATGGTCTTCACTTGGAGGCTGCGGAGTTCTTTTTTTGCCGTATCAGCCGCTTCGTCGAGGATGTTCATTTTTTCCAATTTCTGGGCGTTGAGATTCAGGATCGCCTCCTCGGCCTCCTTCTCTACTTTTGCGGTGTCCACTTTCCCTTCCTGGAGTTTCTTCGATTTCTTGCCCTGAACTTCACTCACGCGATGCGCGAACTCGCCTTCGATCTGCTTTCGTTTGTTCTTCAGTTCCTCCTGAACCTGCTCGATCGTCTCCTTTCGAGCAGCGTCATCGACGTCAGTGATGATAAAGTTCGCAAAATAGATGACCTTCTCCAGATCCTGCACGGAAAGGTCGAGGACGAGACCGATCTTTGAGGGGATCCCTCGCAAGAACCAGATGTGTGAGACCGGCGTCGCAAGGTCGATGTGCCCCATGCGCTCGCGGCGGACGATGCTTCTGGTCACTTCAACGCCGCACTTGTCGCAGATAATGCCCTTGTACCGTATCTTCTTGTATTTTCCACAGTAACACTCCCAGTCTTTCGAAGGACCGAAGATCTTTTCGCAAAAGAGGCCGTCCCGCTCAGGTTTTTGGGTGCGGTAGTTGATCGTTTCGGGGCTCAGCACTTCGCCATGAGACCATTTGTGGGCCACCTCGGGGGAGGCGAGCTTCAGGCGGATACTGTCAAATTCGAGCGTTTTCTGCGGCTCGATGGGCATAAAGGTTGTACGAGTAGATGAAGGTGTGGACATACGCAGTTATTGTGACGGCGTGTTCTTAGTTTCTTTTTGCGAGACGACCTTCCCTTCATTCAAAAGCTCGACATCGAGGGCGAGGCCTTTCAGTTCCTTGATGAGGACATTGAAGGATTCAGGTACATTGAGTTTTTCGATCTTTTCACCCTTGATGATAGCCTCATAGGCCTTCGAACGCCCCGGCACGTCATCAGATTTGATCGTCAGGATCTCCTGCAGCGTGTGAGCGGCGCCATATGCCTCCAGTGCCCAGACTTCCATTTCGCCGAATCGCTGGCCGCCGAACTGCGCTTTTCCACCGAGAGGCTGCTGCGTCACCAGCGAGTACGGTCCGATGGAACGCTGGTGGATCTTATCTTCCACGAGATGATTGAGTTTCAAAATATATGAATAACCGACCGTCGTCCTTGAGTCGAACGGTTCGCCTGTTTTGCCGTCATAGAGCTGTAGCTTGCCGTCGGTGGGCCAGCCTGCTTTTTTCAGCTCTTCTTTGATCGTCGCTTCATCGATGCCGCTCAAGGCTGGGCTCGCGACCTTGTAGCCGAGAGTGTGAGCTGCGAGACCGAGATGTGTCTCAAGGAGCTGCCCAAGGTTCATACGGGAGATGACGCCTAACGGATTCAAGATAATATCAACCGGCGTTCCATCCTCGAGGAAAGGCATGTTTTCGCGCGGAATGACCCTGGAGATGACACCTTTGTTGCCATGACGTCCGGCAAGCTTGTCTCCGACCTGGACCTTGCGGGTCTGGGCGACGGTGACCTGGATCGTTTTGATGACGCCGGCAGGCAATTTGTCGCTGTTGTCGCGTGAGAAGATTTTGATATCGACGACTTTCCCGTGTTCACCGTGTTCGAGGTAGAGCGAAGAGTCTCGGACGTCCTTCGCTTTTTCTCCGAAGATGGCGCGCAGAAGTTTTTCTTCTGCGGAAAGCTCGGTCTCTCCCTTCGGGGTGATCTTGCCGACCAGAATGTCCCCTGAGGTGACCTCGGCGCCGGTCCGGATGACGCCCTCCGCATCGAGGTTCTTCAGCTTCTCCTCGGAAATATTCGGTATGTCCCTGGTCACGACCTCTGGGCCGAGCTTCGTATCGCGTACGTCGACAGAGAAGTCCTCGATGTGGATCGAGGAGTAGCGGTCTTCATGAACGATGCGCTCGGAGATGAGTATCGCGTCCTCATAGTTGCCACCGTCCCATGACATGTAGGCGACGAGAACGTTCTGGCCGAGCGCGAGCTCGCCATTTTCGGTCGCAGCGCCATCGGCGAGCGGTTGTCCTTTGACGACGGTGTCGCCCCGCGCTACGATCGGGCGTTGATTCATGGAGGTAAAGGCGTTCGATCTCTCGAATTTCATCAGGTTGAACGTATGCGTTTTCGAGCCGGACTTCATCTGTATCATATTCGACTGGACCGACGTGATCTCACCGTCTTCGGGGGCGGTCACGACCTGGCCGGAGTCCTGTGCGGCTCGCGCTTCGATACCGGTCCCGACGATGGGCGCTTCCGGCTTCACGACCGATACTGCTTGGCGCTGCATGTTCGTACCCATGAGCGCGCGTACCGCATCATCGTGCTCGAGGAACGGGATCAGGGATGTTGAGACTGAAATGATCTGATTCGGAGCGACGTCCATATAATCGATCCTTTCGATGCGGTCGTATTTCGGGGTTCCATGACTTCTGATCTCAGCAAAATCCTTCATGAAATGACCATTTTCGTCGATGGGAGTCGTCGCTGCGGTCGTGTTGCTTTTTTCGTCCACGAAGGCGTCTAGATAGTGCCCCTCGTCTGTCACGCGTGGCTTTACGGGGACGGTCTCATATGATTTGACCGTCGCGAGTTTCTTCGCAATGGCGTCCGTTATCTTTTCACCCGCGGAGACGAGCGTTTTTTTCTCGTTGTCCATCAGATCCTCGCGCGCGATCTCCTCGGCGGTATGTTTCGGGTCGTTCGGGACGTCATGAACCACTTTTCGGAACGGGGTCTCGATCAGGCCGAAGTCATTCACGCGGGCGAAAGAGGCGAGATGACCGACGAGGCCGATGTTCGGTCCCTCAGGTGTAGCGATAGGACAGATACGACCATAGTGCGTTCGGTGGACGTCGCGGACCTCGAAGCCGGCGCGCTCCCGTGAAAGACCCCCTGGCCCCATGGCAGAGAGGCGGCGCTTGTGCTCGAGCTCGGAGAGCGGGTTGGTCTGATCCATGAATTGGGAAAGCTGCGAACTCATGAAAAATTCCTTGATCGAGCCGATGACAGGACGTGCGTTGATGAGCTGATTCGGGGTCAGGGTATGGATGTCGAGCGTCGACATGCGGTCCTTGATGATACGTTCCATGCGCGCGAGTCCGATGCGAAACTTGTTCTGCACGAGTTCACCGACTGCGCGGATCCTTCGATTCCCCAGGTGATCGATGTCGTCCGCCGCTTCTTGAGTGATGTTCAGTCGTATGATCTCTTTGATGATCGCGACCAGATCTTCGTTGCGGAGAATGCGCGTAGTCTTGTTGTTCGGTATATCGAATCCGAAGCGGCTGTTGATCTTGTGTCTTCCAACGCGACCGAAGTCATATCGGTCAAAGTTGAAGAACATGGAGTGGATGAGGTTCCGGGCATTGTCAGTCGTGGCGAGATCTCCTGGTCGAATGCGCTTGTAGACCTCTTTCAGACCCTCCGCCTCGTCCTTCGCGACGTCCTTTTCGACGGTCGTTTTGATGAAGCTGACCTCAGGGTGGGTGTCCACGTCTTTGAAGAGGTTGAGGATCGCTTCGTCCGAGCCATAGCCGAATGCTCGGAAGAGCGAGGAGATGGCGACTTTTCGCTTGCGATCGATCTTCACATAGATGACGTTGTTGCCATCAGTCTCGATCTCGAGCCACGCTCCGCGGTTCGGAATAATTTTTGCGCCATAGAAATTGCGGCCTCGGATAATTTCAGACGTAAAGAAGACGCCCGCGCTTCGGATAAGCTGCGAGACGACGACGCGCTCGACGCCGTTGATGACGAACGTTCCGCGGTCTGTCATGATCGGCATGTCGCCGAGATAGATCTCCTGTTCTTTGACCTCACCGGTCTTCTGATTGATCAGCGTGACCTTGACTTTCAAAGGAGCCTCATAGGTCGTGTTTCGAGACTTCGCTTCTTTCTCGTGGAATTTCGGCTCGTCGATGTAGTAGTCGTCGAAATACAATTCCAGATCGCGACCAATGAAATCTTTGATCGGCGAGATCTCGTCAAAGAGTTCCTTCAGACCCTCCTTGAAGAACCAGTCATATGACTTCTGCTGGATCTCGATGAGGTTCGGCAGCGAGATGGCCGCCTGACGCTTGCTGAAGAGTTTGCGGGTGACGTTTGAGTATGCCATAGGCAGACGCGCGAGAGTGCCCGCTAAAAATGGCCGCTGTGAACGGCGAGCAGGCGTGGATTTATAAATCGAACGTGTACGCTGACGTTTGTTTTACCGCGAAACAAAATGACCTTCGCCTCATCATGAGGTAAAGATCACCAGGAATGTGCTATGTTATTCTCCGGTAATGCATTGTACCGGGGCAGTAAGCATGGGAGTATATTACTGGCGAAGGTATATCTTGTCAAGGGGTAGTGTTGGGGTACCGCAGTTTTTGATATTTAATGAACTTTATCGCTAAAATTAGCAAAAAAAATGATTTTTGAAAATTATCCTCCTGTCAAATTTTACTAACGCTAGCTAACTGATAGGCACATGTTATCCACATTTTGCCCATTCCATCAGAACCAGTCTGACAAATGCGAGAGATAATACCCTTCTTTCGTGTTTTTTTTCGAGGCCGCGAAGTAATTATTGTCGAGCGTTGAAAGCAGATCTATGAGCTCTCCTGTCGTAGGCTCAGAGCGCATACCGTGCGCGAGCGAGTAGAGCTGCCACAGCTCACGCGCGCGGCCAACCGACCACTCGAGATCCGACGCGTTGTGGGTTTCTTTCCCTCGAGCCTGTTTGTCGCTCGACAAAAGTCCTTGGACGATATCGAACATAGGTATTTGAACCGAGCATTATTCTTTAACAGCGGAAAAAGCCGCAGTCGCGATAGCTCCGGCCTCGGTCTGTACGAGCCGGTCATCAGCCTGGGTATAGGCCATATCCCCATTGTCGAGAGCGATACTCGCGGTATAGTCGTTTCCTTCCTTGAGCGGCGTGGGGATAGCGATCGAAACGATATCCCATATGCCGGGGTCTAGTAACGGTGAGACCGCGAGCGGTTTGGTCTCGGCCGTCGGCTTTTCGCCTTCGTAGATGACGACGAAGCCTTTCGCGCCGAGTACGACGCGTTTGACTATTCCTGCGGTGCCGGCGATCTGTGTGTCGATAAGAAGCCCGTTCGTACCGTCCGAGAAGCCTTTCCCAGGGGCAAGGGCGCATTCCAGCACGGTTCGCCACTCCAGCGGGTCAAGCTCCTTGCAAAGTTCGTCGTTTTTCTCTGAGGGGCACGTAAATTGTTTTCCCGCGTCTTCATAGGTGCGTGTGTCTCCCGAGATTCGGATAAAGCGACCGCCTTCGGAGACGACTTCATTTCCTCTGATGCAGTAGCCTTGATAGCGCTGTATCGTTTCAAGCTCGGCGATAGCTTCAGTTTGAAGGTTCTCTTCAAATCGCTCAGCTTCTTTCTGTAAGGCGTTCTCCTGTCGCCGCTGCCATGAGACCACGCTCCCGATAACGATCAGGGCAAGAACAATGAGTATGCTTGTTACGAGGAGTGGTTTTCGAGTCATAGATTTTTCTGGTTATCGCGCCATCAGTGCCCGCGGACCTTGCTCCGAACGAGTTGATAACGTTCGTACGTAGTATACCAGAATTGGTTGTAGATGAAATCGAAGCAGCCAGGACTCTCGACGACCGTCCCGCTAAATCCCGCTTTGAAACGGCTGAATCCTTCCCAGTTCGGCTTTGATCCGTCCGTAGGTGAGTAACCCCAAAAGTCGTAGAAGTCATACCGGAGCGCGATAGCTCGCTGTATGGCGTCCCACTGGAGGAGATACGGAGCCATCAGGTTTCGATACGCATAATCAAACCCGCCATGGACATAGGTGACCGTCGGTATTTGCGTGATATAGATGTTCGCGGCGATCGGTTTGCCCTGGAAGAGCGCGTAGTTGATCTGTACGGCGTCGAATTCACGACCGGCTTCCAGAAGCAAGCGGTAGTATCTCTTGTCATGCGAGCGGATGCGTTGCCGGGATTTCGTTTTGTTCAGAAGCTGCAGAAAGTATCCGAGCGCGGTATCGTCATTCGCCCAGACGATATCGAGCTGTTTCTTTTCAGCGAGCCTGATGTTGTATCGCGTTTTTTCCTTGAAGGAAGCGAACAGCTCGTCCGGTGATGTGTCGAGCCTCAGGTATATGGTTGTTTTTGGCTGTACCGGAACGGCTGGTTTCATGGGGAGACTTGCAAGACCTGCAACGGGGACGTTTGGCTCAATGCGGCAAAAAATTTCCTCGCGCTTCCGTGTGGCTATCGTGATATCGCGGATCTGGCTCAAGATGAGCTCGAGCGCCTCCTTTCTGTCGTTTTCGTCAAGGTCGGGTATGATGAGAGGTCCTTTCGGCGAGTAGAGGTAGCTCTTGCCCAGGAGCAGCTTGTTCGTATAGATGAGACAATGCGCGAGAAGGCGATTGTCATCGTAGACGTTCAGCTGCCAGCTTTTTTTTCCGAGTAGGCTCAAAAATCGTTTCCAGAAACGGGACTGGAGGAACGAGCTCAGCGGAAACTGCTCCAAAAACTGATCTTGATTGTGGGCATTCAAGGAGATGTCCATTTTGCTTAGCTTCGTTTGCTCAATACTTTCAACGCCTCCTTGATTTTGTCTTGCAATTCTTTCGCCTCGGCGGGGATGCGTCGTATCGCGGACCGGATTTCGGAGTCCTTGTACCCCAGAGAGCTCAGTGCTTCGAAGAGCTGTACGTTCTCGGTAATGCTCATACCGCCTTTCTCGTCCGAGCCTGTTACCGTGATCTTTTCTTTCAGCTCGACGATGATCCGCTCGGCCGTTTTTTTACCAATAGATGAAACTTTTTGCAACAGTGCCGGGTCGCCGTGGATGATCGCTTTTTTGACGTCCGTGAGCGGCGCTACTGACATGACGCCCAGGGCGCTCTTCGGACCGACACCGGAGACCGTGTTCAGCTGATCGAAAAATTCGAGTTCCTCCATGGTGCTGAAGCCGTATAATTCGAGCAGATCCTCACGGACGTGCGTATGGATGAAGAGCTCGATGTCATCATTCGTCTGCACATGTTCGAGGAACTGCGCGGTAACGTGAACGCGGTACCCGACTGCTCTTTCAACGACGAGAATGATGTATCGTTCTTTTTGAGCGAGTACAGTGCCTCTGAGATAGCTAATCATGGTGCTATTTAAGCACCTCTATTGCAAAAAATCAATTGATTTTTTGCTTTGAATATCAAGAAAAAAAGCGTCCCGACCCACGCCAAAACGCTATTCCGTTACACTGGTCATGCCCGCGAAAGCGGGGATCCAGGCATCGAAGCACACTTCTGGATTCCGGCTCCCTGCCCGCTCGTGCCTCGCAGTGGCAGGCGGGAA
>JBBTUM010000002.1:0-2246 GCA_038063795.1 Patescibacteria group bacterium
TGAACCGTGGGTGCAGGTACTTGTTGCCCCCGAACCTGCTGGACCGCAAATCGCAAACCCTTGAATCGCAGTATCAGTCACGCGAATGTGCAAGTATTCAGTGTGGCTCATTTGGAACGCAGTCCAGGTTGCCGGACTTCCCAAACCGGCCAATCCCGCCCCACCACCACCCGAACCAATCGCAGTCAAACCACTTGTTTGGGCTGGATTAGATCGTTGGTACGTATGGGAGTGCGCGCCAATATTCATGACATACTTGGAAAATTGAGAGCGCAAGTTCAACACATGCCCTTGGAGTGTGGTATCGCTTCCGTGGTCGCTTCCCGTAGCCCATGGAGGCCGGTGCCCCCAGGTGATGATGAAGTCAATGGCAGGATCACTTTGGGCAGCCGCCATGATCGTGGTCGCTTTCGTTCTCCAATCACTCCAAGCCCCCGAATGGGGTTCTGGGTAGGAAATGAACCGAGCGTTTCCGTAATCAAACCAATACCAGTCCTCTCCTGGGCCACCGGTGGAAGGAGCACCAGGAGCAGTTTGAGAGTTTGGAAAATCAAATCTTCCTTCGTAATTTTGCAAATCGTCGATACTCGAACCATCTTCATGATTCCCCCAAGCAGGCATGTAAGCAACATCCAATGACCAAGCCATCACGTCATTGAAATGGTTATCGACGTCTGCCTTAGTTCCGCCATCCGCATACGTTAAATCTCCCGAAGCAAGAACAAACCTTGGGCGATCGTCTCCAGTAATATTAGCATTGTCCAAACCAATCAAGGTTTGCGTTACTCCACCGTTCACGTAACGTGAGGAAGCTCCAATGTCGGCTTGTTGGGCGAACCAAAAATCCGAAGAACCCCGCGGAATTGGAGTTCGAAATGTTTTTTCCGCATTGGTTCCAATCTTGTAATAATATAATGTATTTTCTGCCAATCCGGTAATGCGCGCTTCCCAGAATGGGCCGGCGGAAGAATCAGGCAACGGGCTGGGAACAACGCCCGCCATACTATTTGAGTACGATCCCGGAGAGGTGCCGTACTGGATGATGTTTTCAAAAGATGGCGCTCGCCAGTCAAACGTCACCGAGGTCTGACCAGTAATAGTCCAGTGCACCTCGTCAACTGCCGTTGCAGCAAATGACGAGTTAATTTTCGTCTGTTCTTGCAGCGCAGCAAAATACCCCAATCCCCCTCCGAGTAGCGAGTTCGAAAGCAGAGCAGCCAATAATAGGCTCGTAACATTCGAGATAATTAGAGCAAAAAACGTCGCCCTGTCCAGTCTACCTAAAACAGCTGATCCGCGTATCTGATTTTGTTTTTTATTAAAAAAATTCATCAAAAAACTCTAATATTAAACAGATTTATTAAAGTATAGCATATTTTGAGCTAAAAATCAAGTTATCTTAGGCAAAAAATAGCCCAATCTTGATTAAAAAGCTATACTAAAATCCTATGGACCTCTCCCGCAACAAAAAAGCATTTTTTGACTACAAACATCTTGAGACGTTCGACGCCGGCATTGTCTTGTCAGGCGCCGAGGTCAAAGCGACCAAAATGGGCCTGGTGAACCTGCAGGGATCCTTCGTCACCATCAAGAACGGCCAGGTGATCCTCAAGGGTTGCCGCATCGCCCGTTATCCGAAAAGCGGTGCGGACCAAGAACACTACCAGCCTGATCACGATCGAATGTTGCTCCTGACCAAAAAAGAAATAGCTCGCCTGGTCGGAAGTTTGAGCGCGCGGGGCTTGACAATCGTGCCTCTTTCCGTGTACAGTTCCCATCGCTTAGTGAAAGTAAAAATAGCACTTGCACGAGGCAAACGTAAATTTGACAAGCGAGAAGCCATCAAAGAAAAGGAGTACAAGAGACGTTTGAACTCCCGTGTGCGGTAACGCACACGAACGATTGACTGTTGACCGACATCATATAAAGAATGAATGTCAAAAGTCACTCGTCAATAGTCAAAAGTCACCCAAGGGGATGTCTAAAGTTGATGGTATCTGCACGACACTATGTGCGAGCCGAGTACCAGACCTCGTAAAAAGCTGGAAATGCAGAAATGCAAAAAACGTCTTTGCGAAAGTTGCTAACCTTTTCAAGGTGAACAGCTTCGCACCTGTTCTCGCCTAAATTGGCCGAGAACCGCTCCCTATCCTCTGCTTGAGGGGATAGACGGGTGTCATACTTCAAGCTCGGTGTGCCAAGTGTAGTTGTTGCGCGGCATCCTTAACAACAGTACAACCAGGGTC
>JBBTUM010000002.1:2256-15193 GCA_038063795.1 Patescibacteria group bacterium
AGGGTCGCAGGGTTGGTCAGCGGAACGCTGCGATCGTCATAACCCGTTGACTACGCTCGTAGACAGTAGTGAAGCGCGTTTATCAGACAGGGGTGCGATGCCCCTCATCTCCACCATCCGCCAGCCGGCGGATTCGCTCCACGGAGCGGAGCTTCGGGTTGCCTACGGCCGCCCGACGACCGAAGATCGATGAAAGGCAGTGCCCACCAGAGCTTTAGCGAAGGTGGACAGTAACTATTAAAGATACAAAGCAATACAACGCAGATTTTCGCGATATAGAAAGCCAGAGGGGAAGAGATTCCGCGTCAATCTCCAGATACGCGTCCCCGAGGTCATGGTGATCGACGAAGAGGGCAATAACCTCGGCGCCATGAAGACCGACCAGGCAATGCGGCTCGCGCACGAACAGGACCTCGACTTGATCGAAGTGTCCCCCGTCGCACAGCCGCCGGTATGCAGGATCATGAATCTCGGCAAATGGCAGTACCTCCAGTCGCAAAAGCAAAAGAAACAAAAGACCCTGGAGACGAAGATCCTGAGATTGTCATTCAAGATCGCTGAGCATGACCGGCAAGTACGCATCAAACAAGCGGTCAAATTTCTGGACAAGGGGCATAAGGTGCGGCTCGATATGCGCCTGAAGGGCAGAGAGAAAGCATATCCGGAGCAAGGCAAGGTGCTCCTCGCGAAATTCATCAAAGACATGCCGATCCCCGTCGTACAGGAAGGAGAGATCTCGAGACAGGGCGCAAACATCGGCGCACTAATTGCAAAAAAACATTAATCCATGAAACTAAAAACCCGAAAATCAGTCAGCAAGCGCATCAGGATCACCGGCAAAGGGAAGATCATGATCCGCACAGGCGGACAGGATCATTTCAATTCACGGGAGTCAGGCAAAGTACGGACGAACAAACGTCGAGATCGAGTGCTTTCACGGACGAACGCCGTGCACATAAAGCGCACGATGCCCTATCAATAACTAATTTCCGAAACGAACTATGTCACGAGTCAAACGAGGCCCCTCTCACGTCAAGCACAGAAAAAATATCCTCAAGCGTGCCAAGGGATTCAAATGGGGGCGAAAAACAAAGTTAAAACTTGCGAAAACGGCTATCAAGAAGGCTGGGGTCTATGCCAGACGGGATCGTCGTGCAAAAAAAGGAGATTTCCGGCGCCTCTGGCAGATAAAAATTTCTGCAGCCGCCCACATGCACGGCACGAATTATGCCCGATTCATTCACAGTTTGAAACAAGCGAACGTCACGCTGAATCGCAAGATGCTTGCGGAGCTCGCTGAGCACGAACCGAAAATCTTCGAGCACATCCTGAACAGCGTCAAGAAATGAACCCGACCGGGCCCTTAAGGGCCCGGTATCTGGGCGGGTTCTTTACGAGATGAGTCCCGCGCCGCGGGACAGTATTATTTCAAAGTCCTTCATCCCCGCGCTTTTAAGCGCGGGGTTTTCAGACAGACGTAATAACCATAAGAAAACTCATCCCGCTCTGCGGGATGAGTTTTTTGATATCGCAAAAACCACGAGCGCGGCGGCAGCGTCGATCGCAAGATCAGAGAATTGACCCACTCTTCCAGGAATGAACTGCTGATGAATCTCGTCTGAAATAGCATACAGTACAGTTCCGAGAAGTGCGCCTGTCCTTGCATAACGATGCCCCTCCGCTGATTTCTGCAGCAGTATATACAATACCGCATACTCGACAGCATGCGCTGTCTTTCGAACAAGGTGGTCCCAGAAAGTCGGAAGGTTACTTCTCAGGTCTGGGATCGATGAAAGATAAAAAATAAGAACCATCCAAAGAATGGCCGCGATGCAGTAGGCGGTTCGCGTTCTCCCCGTCATGAATACTGCTGCACCATTTCGACAAAGCTCACGCCCATGAGCTCCGTCTCCTTGAACTCGGTCTCGCTGTGTTTGTCATACTGGATGAGCCTCTGAAATATACGGATCGAACCGATCGGCGCGATGAGCCGTCCGCCGACCTTCAGCTGATCAAGGAGCAGTTCAGGCACGCGATCCTGCGGCGCTGCGGTCAGAACGATCTTATCGAACGGCGCTTTCTGAGGCAGGCCCTCATAACCACTACGCAGTATACAGACGACCGTATCCATGTTCAGCCTCTTCAGGAGCGCCGCTGCGCGCGAATACAACTCGGGGACTATCTCAAGCGTAAAGACCGTATGCGCTATCTGACCGAGAATGGCCGCTCCGAACCCTGACCCGGTACCTATCTCGAGCACACGGTCAGAATTTTTCAGCTCAAGCTGCTGCGTCATGTACGCGACCATATACGGTTGCGAGATCGTCTGTCCGAACCCGATGGGCAGCGGATAATCCTCGTAGGCCGCTGCGGAGTCCTGTGGCAAAACGAAAAGATGGCGCGGGATCATACGGAACGCCTCCAAGATCCTCTCATCATGAATGCCGTGGCGCACGAGCTGGTCGGCAACCATGCGTTCGCGCTGTTTTTGGTAATCCTCAGCCGAGGGTATCATAGGACTCTAGTGTATATGTTCTGGACAAAAACCGCCAGAAATCACGCATGAAGAGCGCGAGCGTCGATCTTGTAAGCAAGTATAAAATCATTCTCCGAAAGGCCGCGGATCGCATGAGTCGAAAGAGTCATCTCAGCCCTCCCCCAGCCAAGATTGATATCGGGATGGTGGCCTTCCTCTTCGGCTAGCTCTCCCACGCGATCGACGAATGCCAGCGCCTCCTTGAAATTCTTGAAGCGATACTTCTTACTGATACTGAGACCGTCGGGCGCGATCGACCAGCCGCTGACTGCTTTCAGATATATGGCAGCCTGCTCGGGAGTAAACGGATCGACGCCGCCCTCGCATGGCTTACATTTCATTCTCGATAGGTCCATAGTGTATTGTCATTATGCCACAGAAGCCCTTCGGCGAGCCATGGACTTCCGCAACCATTTATAAAATTCGACGCAAACGATAACGCTCGTGGAAATAAGAATGATGCCGCCCAGTTCATACGGACTGAGCACGGCGAGCCCGAACGCTCGCTGAGTGAACGGAAGCAGCATGACCAAGAGCTGAACCGCGAACGAGATCAAAAGAGCCCCCGTGATGAAGGGATTCGTGAAGATGCCTATCTTGAACAAAGAAGACTCGAGTGAACGAAGGCTCAGGACATTGAACAACTGGAAAAAGATCATGAGGCCAAAGGCGACGGTCCGCGCTTTCTCGGTGCCCTGCGGCAGGTACAGATGGAATGCCGCGAGCGTCACACCGGCCATCAGGATGATCATGATGAGCAAAAATGGCGCGACCTCCCGAGACAAAATAGTGTCCCTTGTGCTGCGAGGCGGTTTCCCAAGAAGATCTTCGTGCTGACCTTCTGCGGCGAGCGCAATGTTCGGTATGCCATCAGTGATCAGATTGATCCAGAGGATCTGAATGGCGGTCAGTGGCAGCACTGCACCGATGCTCAGACTCGCAAGGATCGTCACGATCTCCGCGATGCTCGTCGTGATCATGAAAAAGCTCGTCTGGCGGATATTATTGAAGATCAGACGGCCCTGTTCGATGGCTTTGATGAACGTTGAAAAATTGTCATCCGAGAGAATGATGTCCGAAGCCTCCCGTGCGACATCGGTACCGATCGTGCCCATGGCTATGCCAACGTTAGCCTTCTTGAGCGCCGGAGCATCATTCACGCCGTCACCGATCATCGCGACGACTTTACCCTGCCGCTGCAGCTCAGCCGTCAGCTCCAGCTTCATCTGGGGCGTCATCCGTGCAAAGACGGACGTCGTAGTAAGCGCCTCAGCAAGCTCGCTTTTCGAGAGCGTTTCCATGTCATGGGCAGTCAGTACGCGAGCCTCCGCGTCGTTCGTGATGAGGCCTACTTGCCGGCCGATAGCGGCGGCGGTCTCGGCATGATCCCCCGTTGCCATGATCACACGAATACCTGCACGGTGAGCCGCGGCGATCGAGGCCTGAGCTTCAGGACGGATGGGATCGATGATACCGATGAATCCGATGAAGGTAAGACTCTCGAGCGGCTTCGTCACGAGACGGGACTGCCGCGGCGATACATGACGGCTCGCACAGGCGACCACGCGCATCGCGCGATGCGCGAGTGCTTTCAATTTCAGTTTCAGCTCCTCTCGATGGGAATCGTCCAATCTTCGAACGCCCGTCGAACTCAAAAAATGTGTTGCAGCGTGAAGGATCGCCTCCTCCCCTCCGATGATATACATCTCGCGTTCAGGATGCGCGACGAGGACGCTCTGAATGCGGGTCGCCTGCGAAAAAGGCATCTGATCGAGAAGTTTGTGCTCCTGCTGCAGAACCGCCTTATCAAGTCCTGCTTTCTGAGCCAAAATAAGGAAAGACGCCTCGGTCGGATCACCCACGATCTCGACTCCCTTCTCCTCTCGATTCACCGTCGAATTGTTGCAAAGGCCGCAGATAGCGAGCAGTTTGCTGAGCACGTGCTCGCGCAGGGGGTCGACCACTTCCCGATTATAAAAAAACTGTCCTGTCGCATCCCAACCTTCTCCTCCCACCTCATACTCCTTTTCGACAGTCACGACCGAACGGGCGGTCATGGTATTTTGCGTGAGCGTTCCGGTTTTGTCCGTGATCACGACTGAGGTCACCGACAGATCCTCGATGACCGGCAGATGCCGGACTATGGCTTTGCTCTGGGCCATGCGGTACGCCCCGATCGCAAGAACGATCGCGAGTACCGCGGGCAGTCCTTCGGGAATGCTCGAGACCAATGTCGCAACCGAAAAAATGAACACATCCACGATCGGCAGACGATGCACAAAAAAGGCAATGACGAACGTAAGGACCGCGGCAACACCGGCGACGATCCCCAGCTGCAATGCCAAATGATTCGTCTTGATGTGAAAATGAGTACGTTCGCGTTTTGCGGCCTTGATGCTCGTCGCGATAGTGCCGATCGCCGTATCGCGGCCCGTGCCGATGACGAGCGCCGTACACGTACCTGTCGTCACCAAGGTTGCCATCCACACCATATTGACGCGGTCGGCAAGCCCCGTATCCTCTGACAGCACATGGTTGTGCTTCTGTATCGGGAACGACTCACCCGTGAGCGATGCCTCCTGCGTTGAAAAATCCTGGCAGTGAATGATGCGTGCATCTGCCGGCACTCGGTCGCCGGCCTGCATGATGATCACGTCGCCGGGGACGAGGTCAGCGGCGTCAAACGCATCGACAGCGCCGTCACGTATGGCTTTCGCTCTCGGGACGATCAATTTTTTTAGAGCCTCTATGGCCTGTTCAGCCCGACTTTCCTGGACAAAACCGATGACCGCATTCAGCAGAACGATGGCGATGATGATGGTGGCGTCCAGCGATTTCTCAAAGACGAACGAGATGCCGGCGGCTACCAGCAGAATATATATGAACCAGCTGCGAAACTGCCTGAAAAAAACCGCGAGATGTGAGACACGTTCGCGTTCCGGCAGCGAATTCGGGCCAGCGAGCACCAGCCGCTTAGCAGCTTCACTTTTACTCAGCCCTTTTTCATTCGATCCCAAATCATGATAGAGCTCATCGATTTTTTTTGAGTGATACTGTGCCATAAGACGTCGCTCTGCATACCAGTATACCATTGATTGAGAACCCGACCAACGTTCAGCGTTTCTTGAATACGGCGAGCGTAGTCCAGACGGATAAGTATGCCGCGACGACGATGCCGAATGTGATCACGGCAAACTGTTGAAAAAAAACCGGCGGGTAGGCGCGAATAAGGATGTGCTCTACGGGATCAAGGAGCCAATAATCGTTCGTGAAGAGTACACGATGAAGCACGATGAACAGTTGATCGAAGAACAACGCCATTGCGACGCCGAAAGCGATCAGTGGGCCGAATCCCCAGGCCGCACCCCGACGAATAAGATCAGCCATGGCTGCACCTCGAGTGTACAGATAGGTAGCGGTTCCGATACAGACCATGGCTGCGATCGCGAGCACAACCGATTGCAGCATAAAAAGCAGCTGTACATCTTGCAAGTGAGCGATCTCTCTGCCGGAAAAAACTGTGGCAGGAAGCTCTCCATGACCAAACAGATACTCGGTTACCGCGCTGCGTACTGAATCGTATCCGGTAGCGGCTGCTGAGTCCCCCGACGAGACCGAGCGCGCTAGCATATCGTGCAGCCCTGTGCTCCGCGCCATCACAAAAAGGACGAGCATCGGAACCAGAAGAAAGAAACTCATAGTACAAAATAGCTCAGAAAGGAAATGTCTCCGTGTCTCATTCATACTGAAGCATCCACGGGGTCAAAGTAACAAGAGAGCCGTTCACCAAAAAAATCATTTTAGAACATCCAATGAGTCCAATAGCTCTTGTTTGATCTCATCCGGTGGTACCGTTTCTTTCTCAGGGTACCTCTTTCTTAATTCGTGCAGATGTTCCTTCAGTTTTTCTAGCCGCGACAACGCCTCCTGATGTTTTTCCGGAGAAAGCAGCTCTTGAACCTTCTCCATGCTCAAGTACATGTCAACGACAAAAACCATGCTGCCAAAACAGCTCAGCCAGTCATTCGTGGTCCGATCAAACTCTGCTTCGATCGCGGAAGCTGCGTTAGCGATCGCTTCTTGTAATTGATCTAATCTGCTCTTTGGTAGTGGCTCATGTTCCATAGATATTACTGCACATAATGATTATGAATGGAGCCTCAATAGAGCCGGCCCCCGATGATCGCATCGCCCGTGTCCGGCGCAATGAGCACACATTCGTGGTCGCCATCAGGGACTCCCAGCGTAAGTACCTCAGAAATGAAAGGGCCGATTTGCCACGGAGGCAAATTCACCACACCCAAGACAAGTTTCCCCTGAAGCAGTTCTTTTGTGTAGTGTTTCAAAAGTTGTGCGCTCGAAGCCTTGATACCAATCTCACCGCCAAAGTCTATCTTGAGCTTGTAGGATGGCTTCTGTGCCTCAGGGAAATCTTCGACAGAAACTATCCTACCGACCCGAATATCGAGTTTTTTGAAATCATCGAATGAAGCCATAGAAGTGCGAAATGATTACAAGTGATATGCGGCTTGCCATCCGTAGCTTTAGCGAAGGGTGGCGCGCTTGAAAGGATTGGGTTGGAACAAGACTTGGCAGGAACTCCGCTTTTGGCAAGGAGTGTTGCAACCAGTCGCCAATCCGTTTTAAGCGATTATAACCTTATTTAGACTTTTCAATAGCCGCCATCTCAAGCAGAACATTGGGCTCGTCTCCGACCACCCAGGCGTTGTGTCCTGGTTCAATAACCGCAAAATCGCCAGAAACCAATTCCACTTCGGTTCCGTCATCCATCACTACTTTCTGTTTTCCTGATATAATATACTTCAGATGACGTTTTTGGCAGCTGTTTGTTTTCACAACTGGTTTTACGTGCTCTGACCATTTCCATCCTGGCTGAAGAGTTTCTCGCAATAGGGTAACGCCAGCAACGGTTACGGTTTCGATTTTCCCTTTCTCAAACGGCGTTGTTGTTTGGTCTGGGGAACTTAAACTTTTTATTTCTATGGATGCCATATTTTTTACTTCCTTATTTTAGTTAATGATTTACTTATCGACCTTTCTGGCGCCCCCTGCAGGAATCGGACCTGCATTTCGGGTACCGGAAACCCGCGTTCTATCCATTATACTAAGGGGGCTTGATCAAAAAATACCGAACTACAGTATACAACAAGTCATTCCTGGATGAAAGACGGGCCTACTTTTTTGGTAGTACGCTAGGGAAGCGATAAATACCGATCAGCTGCCTGACCGATAACATACCCAACGACCGCGGCGACACTCGCTACCCCGAGCATTTCCAGACCTGCCTTCCACCAGGACCGCTTCGTGAATTTGGTGGTCAGAGCGCCGAGCGTAAAGAGACCCATAAAGGTCACCACGAGCGAGGTCATGATCGCTGTCCCGACTGGCAAGAAGAGGTAGGGTAACATAGGTATCGCGCCGCCTATGACGTATGAGATAAACATGAAGAGTCCGGCCTTCGCCGCATTCTCCGGCCTATCTTCATCGATGCCGAGCTCCCGGTACGCCATCTCCTTGAGAAAGAGATCCTTGTTCCGCGAGGCGACGTCAGCCATGTGCCGCGCGGTATCCGCCGGCCACCCATCCTTGATATACATTTCGACAAGTTCCTGCAGTTCTGCTTCCGGATATTTTTCGAGCTCGAGCCGCTCCTCAGCTAATTTTCGTTGATCGACCTCCGACGCAGATTTCGTCGACAAGTACGCCCCGACGCCCATTGAGATCGACTCGACGGCAACAATGACGAATCCTGCGAGAATGACCGTGAAGGGATTGCTCGTCGCAGCCGCGATACCCGTCAGTGAACCGACCGTAGAGACCATACCGTCTTCGGCGCCAAAAACGATCTCTCGCATCACGTCGAGAATGGGTGATCGCTGATGATGGATAAAATCAGGACGGCGCGGTACTTCCAGGACTTTCATGTCGAAAGTATAGCAAGAATTATCGAAAAGCGATATTGAAAGCGGCCCGTGCACCCCCGAGAAACGGGAGATGTCGCGGGCCGCGTCGTGCTGACTACGGCTCTGGAGGCAGAGTCGGGTCAGATGGGAAAAGGAGCATCGGTGGGAGAATGCGCATGGACGTTCTCATGCGGATGGCCTCACGCACGGCGAGGTGTTGGCCGCTGTTGAGCCAAAAGGTATCCGCGACGTATCCGAGGACGGCTCCCGACGCATAAGCGTAATGCGGCTCGAGGACATATTGAGCCTTCACCTTCTCGCGCCGAGAGTTCGTGTAGGTGACGTCGATGACGCCATTCGCGCCCGGTATCGCCTCACCGACCTCCCAGGTCAGGTCGACGATACCATCGGTGAATATCCCGCCGAGATCTGCGAGCAGGACCATACCGCAGGTGCCGTTGTATGACCGGCACTCTATCGGCACCGGGCCGCACTCGTTGAGATCGACTCGGAACGAAACGCGGTTTCCCTTCCGCGAAAACTCGAACGACTTCGGAGGAAGGTCGAACGGTCGCAGCTCCCAGGAATTGAATGACTGCGCGCCGAACGAGATGCTCACGATCCTCCGCATCCAGAGCGAAGCCTCCCAAGGTTCGTTGCCGGAGACCGCGTCCCGAGACGCCATGATGCCTACCTGGAGTATTTCCGGCGAACCCAGATTGTGAAGCGTTGTCGCGAGCTCCACCCGTTCGTAGCCGGGCTTCTCGATATCCTCGGCGGTGATCGGTGAGACGAGACATATTGACAGTGCGAAGAACAGGGCCGCTACGTACCGCATACTCCCTCCTCTGTGAATGTGATACGTGTGAAGAACCCGCGACTTTACCTCCCGTAGAGCAAAATGTCAACGCCAAAAAACGGGGGACATTCGTCCCCCGTTTTATCACAAATCCGTTATTGCGCAGGTGCGACGGTCGTGCTGTCGGGAACGCCTTCGATGAGCGGCATCGGGAGCGGCTGCGGACGGTCGATGAGATCCGTCGCGAGCGGCATCACGATGACATTCGGATAGTAAGGCTGGTTCTCGGGCTTCCGCGTCACCGGGAAGATATACGCCGGGATGAACAGCTCCTGTCCTGTGGCGTCCTGATAGATGTAAATCTTCGTGAGACCCAGTTCAGGTGATCCGAGCTCGACCATGATGTCATTGATCGCGGCGCCCTCCGGCATGTAATTGTACTGCTCATTGTAGCGAGCGACGAGCGTCTCAATGTCGGTCTCAACATTATACTGGGAACCATCATACTGCTGGACCGCGAGGTTCGAGACGCTGGTCACTTCCCGACCACGGATATCGACCGCGATGAAAAGACCATCTTTCGAACCTCCCTGATCATACACCGCTTGCTCGTCGATGCGGAGCGGATAGACGACCGAAACGACATCAGGTAGGTAGTCAGGCATCATGAGACCCGCTTCTCCTGCGCGCGCTTTCAGCGCGATGAAGTATGTCTGGTCAGAGATATCAGGATCGCCGTAATTCTCTAGGCTGATGCCGCGATCACGAACGAAGCGCTCTGCGATGCTGATGATCTCGTCGGCAGCGAGCATATCTTGTGGTTGAAGCGGTTGATATGGCTCCTGACGGGCGATGTATGCGGGATCGCGATACATATTCACCGTACCGAACATAAAGTCAACGAATACATTGAATCCTCGCTTGCCGTTTTCTGCAAAATTGATGTTCCGTACCTCTGTATTCGCGAACGAGCCCAAACTCAAGGGACCGATCGTGAGGGAGCGCATCGCTTGCGTGAGTGCCCCGGTCGCAATGCCCTGAACCGAGCGCCGGTAGACGGTCATGCGTGATGGCATCTCTCCCACCGGATCACCGGCATAGACGAAGCGGAAGCGATCATACGGATATGGATAGATCTCAGGAGAGATCGGCATCGGAGCGCTAAGACGAGCATCTGCAGCCATTGTCGCAAGGCCCGGCGCCACTGCTGCTCCGCTCGAAGATCCTGAGCTTGTCGAAGGGCCACCTCCGCCGAAGCCAGCCGGAGTTCCGGCAGCTTCAGGAGTCAGCGCGCCGTTCTGTCCCTGAGCTAGCAGGTCACCGAACGCGCGCTCCTCGAGCATCTTGACCTGTTGCCCTTGACCAAGGTCCAGCGACGCGAGACGTCGCGGAGCCTTCTTCGGTCCTGAACCGTAATAGACAGCGGCAACAGCGAGCACCAGGACCAACGCAGAACCCGCGATCGCAAAACTCATTTTTTTCATAGAGAATGCGGTTAGCCAATTAATCGGCCGCGAAACCGGCACCGATCGCCTCGTCAGCTGCGCGCGCAACTGCTCGGCGAACCGGGGATCGAATTTCGTATCGGGCCGCAAGTCCTGAAACGTCGCAAGGATACGAGGAAGCTCCGCCTCATGCGAACGAAGCGACGGGTCGATCGCATAGAGATCTTCGAGCAGTCGTTGTATCTCTTGTTGTTTCATAGGTCCTCACCCACTATAACGAATAAGTATGCCACAAAGTAACATATATGCGACAAAGTGCTCGGTCCGAAGCTTCGCGAGCGACCGCGAGAACGCCATTTTGCAGCTTGCTTCGCTCTTGCCGACTACTGCCGCTATCTCCTTGAAGCTGAGTTCGCTCCAGACCCTGAGCATGATAATATCCCGCTGCTGCGCCGGAAGCTTCTGAACGGCATCATGTACCTTTGCCAGCCGGTCGCGTGTATCGATATCGCGTGGCGTCTCGTCATCGGCGCCCAGATCCCATGCGTCCTCGAGCGAACGCGTTTCCTTCCGCGTACGGTAGTGGTCGATGACCGTGTTTCGGGCGATACGGTACAGCCACGCGGAAAAAGTACCCGCCCCCTCCCTGAAGCTCTGAATATTCTGGAATGCTTTCATGAACGTCTGGCTCGTGAGATCCTCCGCGGTCTCCCGATGCATGGTCTTGAAATAGATAAAATCGTATATTTTTCGAATATACCTGTCGTAGAGGGAGCCGAATTCTTCGGTATGCCCCTCCTGGCAGCGCCGTATATACTGAACCTCTATCTCGTCCATAGCCGTACCGCATAGTATAGCGAAGGTCGCGAAAAAAAGTAACATCCACAGACGCGGGTGCGTATGGTATACTTATCGCTGTATGGCAAGCGGCTCAGAACAAAAAAAACTGAAGATCGGCTGGTTCTCCTTCAGCTGCTGCGAGGACTCGACGATCATGATGACCGAGATCCTGAACGACCACTATCAAGAGTGGTTCAAGCTCCTGGACGTCAGGAATGCGAAGATCCTCCGCCGCTCGAGACCGCTCGAGGAGCACCTGGACGTCGCCTTTGTGGAAGGCGCCATCAACAGCCACAAGCAGGAAGCCGAGTTGAAGAAGATACGCGAGCACTGCACCAAACTCGTCGCCATCGGCTCCTGCGCGGTCACGAGCATGCCGTCAGGGCATCGGAACCTCTTCGATGAAGCGCGGCAGAAGGAGACCGAGGCGATACTCACCCGCTTCGACTACCAGGACAAAGTAAAGAAGCTCGCCGATATCGTCAAAGTTGACGCACAGGTGCCTGGTTGCCCCATGGACGAGAAGATGTTCGTCGACACGGTGAACACCACGCTCAAAGAATTCAACATCATCTGACCACATGCATAGCGTATCATTTGACCTGAGCCTCGAGGATATCTCGAAGATCGAGGGGCATGCGGCCCTCGATATCATCGTGCATGACGGCATCGTCACGAAGACAGAATTCAAGATAACCGAGTACAAACGTTTCTATACGCAGGCGCTGCGGGGCAAAGCGATCGCCTCCATTCCGCAGCTTCTGGCGCGCATCTGCGGCACCTGCTCAAACGCGCATCTGCTCGCGAACATCGAAGCGATGGAGCACGCGCTCGGCGTCGAACCGTCCGAGCAGACCAAGATCCTGAAACGCCTCACGATGCATGGCCTCATGATCAGGGACCACGCGCTCCATCTCTACCTCTTCGTCATGCCGGACGTCTATGGCAAGGACTCGCTCCTCGACTTTGACGAGAGCGACGCGGAACAGCACCAGATCCTGCATGACGCCTTCGAGGTCAAGGCTGCCGGGAATCATCTCTCGCAGCTGGTCGCCGGTCGGAGCGTCCATGCGCCCTTCCCGACCATCGGCGGCTTTACGAAGATACCGGATGCGACGCAGACAGCGCCCATCATCGAAGAACTGAAAAAGGTCAGACCACGCGTCATAGCGCTCATCGCTCGCTTTACCGAGCGGCCGCTCACCTTCGTGAATCCCTCGAACTACATCGCCATCGTGAACGACGAGCGGTTCTCTTACCTCGACGGCGCATTCAAGGACGCACACGGCACGGTCGGCGCCGAATCCGACTACCGCAAGCACCTTGAACACGTCGCCCTCCCTTATTCGCACGCCTCGGCTTACACTTACGAGGGCGATACCTACCGCGTCGG
>JBBTUM010000002.1:15203-19465 GCA_038063795.1 Patescibacteria group bacterium
CCGCGTCGGAGCGCTCGCACGCATCAACCTTTCGAAACATAGCCTGCACCCGAATACCAAAAGAGACGCCGCCGAGGCTCTGGCACTCTTCCCCTCGGATGACATCTTCGACAACAATCTCGCGCAGGCGATCGAGATACTCCACTCCATCGACGAAAGCATCGACTTGCTGACAGAGACGACATTCGTCCCTGAAAAACCGAAACCCTATACGCCACGAGATGCCGAAGGCCTCGGCGTCATCGAGGCTCCGCGAGGCACGCTCTTCCACCGCATGACGATAACCGCCGACGGCAAGGTGAAAGAAGGCGAAGTAATAGTACCCACAGGACAGAACCAGCTCATGATAGAACAAGACATCAAGCGTTTCGTCCAGGCGAACCTCACGCTCTCGAAAGACATGCTCGAGATGCGTATCGAGCAGCTTATCCGCGCCTACGACCCCTGCATGAGCTGCGCGAGTCACTTCCTAGAGGTGAAGTGGAAGGAGCAGTAATTTTAAGCTAATGGTTAATAAACCGGCTATAGAAAAAATTAGAAAGCAATTATTGTATTTAGGCAATAAGGAGAATTTTATAATTGGCCAAGCTATTAATGTTGATCAAAAACTTAAATTACCATTAAAGAAAGAAGGTGTGACGGATGCAGATTTTTTAAACGGGCTTCGTTTCATCATAGGCCAAGGTTATTTAGCAGGATATAGTCATATTGAAGATTTAGAGAATGTTAAGTTAACGGCACTTGGATACGAGTGGGTCGACAGGATCATACCAGCCCCCTACTTAGTTCAAACAAGTGATAAAAAGAAATACATCATACAGGAAGGGGTTGCGCACTGGATTCCCGATGCCGAAACGAGAAATGCTCTTGGCCTAAAAAAACACCAGTTTAGACCAATACCAGACCGAACTTTTGAGGATTATGAAACTCGCGGTAACGTTGACAGTGTGAAATCGGTAAAGTTAATTCGAGATATCGCGAATAAAAATCCAGTTTATGCTCTTTTTAACACCCCGAGAATTGAAAAAAGGTACATACCGGATCCCGAAACTCTTAGATCCATGGATCGTAGCTTTGACGAAATTGAAGATTTTGAAAGTGAAAATTTTAAAAATATTCCTATGGGAGACCCAATTGTTAAAAGCATCGAATGGGATATTCAAAGCAAAGAGACGGATCAAAAACCTGATCCGGTGAAGATTGCTAATAGCATAATTGGATCAGTGAATATCGGCTCAAATATCAAGAACCGGTCCAACACACAAAAAAACAAATTTCCGTTTTCAAAGAGCAACGCCCCGAAAAATGAGAAAAACTGGAAATGGTTTATTACTTTTGCGATTCCCTTAGCGGGCGTGATTATCGCATTATTAGCATGGCAACATCCTAAAACATCGTCTCTAACCCCCGATATGTCACAAGTGGTTAATGGACGAATACCAATTTTTACAGGTTCCATTTTTGATCTATATAATCTGATTCAAGAAAGTGAAAAAAATTCCATAGAAAGGGAAGAGGCCCTCATGAAGTACGTAGGCCAACAGGTAAATGCAGTAGGGTTTATTACCGATGTTTCCAAAAATTCGAATAATAACTACCGTGTTACTCTTCGTGCCACTTCAATACCATCTAAAGAAATTTTCGATGCCAACTTTATCATTTGTGAAGCTGATAAATCATGGAAAGAGTTAGAAACAATCAATCTGCCAGCGAATGTTAAATTTCAGGGTATAATTGCGCCAAACAATTTTTTAACCGTATCGCTTACTAATTGTAATTTTGAGTTCTAAAAAAAGTTTTAACTTCATTATGTTCTGTAGGTTTTTAATTCCACCCTCCATATTAGTCGACACACCGATGATCCGCAGTTTCAGTTGCGGACTTTAGTTTACCCCCACCAGGCCCCTGAATAGGGGGAGATGCGGAGAGCCTCGTCTCTGCGTACCGTGATGCCCGCCCCGCATTTAATGCGGGGTAAACTCCAGCGGGAATCCAGATTCTTAGTTGTACGACACTGGATGCCGTATCGAGTACGGCATGACGAGCTAGATTATGTCTTGGTATAAATCGCTCCAATTAGGGTTGTTTTTTTCAATCAAGTCCAGTTTCCATCTGCGCCTCCACTTTTTCAGCAGTTTTTCTCTTTTGATTGCTTCGCGTACATCTTGCCAAACTTCATAGTAAACGAGTGTATGCACGTCATATTTTTTCGTAAAGCCGGACACTAGACCATTTTTGTGCTCATATACTCTGCGGGCGAGATCATTCGTTACGCCAATATACAAAGTGCCGTTTCGTTGACTGGCTAAAATGTAGACGTAGTATTGCTTCATATTACTACCTAAGCTTGTCATGCCTGCGAAAGCAGGCATCCAGATTTGTCGAGGACGACCCTGGATACCGCATCAAGTGCGGTATGACACAAAAAAAAGACGCAAAGCGCCCTGTTATATCGGTAGGATAGAATTCTCTGTCTGAATTGTCAACTAAGCTCTTCCCGAAGTGCAGCGGAAAGAAGTCTCACGACCTCAGGCAATACCTCCTCGCGAGAGCTGCCAAGAGGAATACCGATGATCCGAAGCTGCAGCTTCGGATATATTTTTTTTAAAAGCGTGAGATGCATGCCCAGGTCGTAGTCATGGAGAGTCAGGCGCTTCTTCACTTGTATGAGGTCAGCATCGGTGATGAGGCGAACTCCCGGGATGCCTTTGACCGTGTCGATAATGATCCACGGACTCTCCGGGGGCGTGCAGTCCTCGTTCGGGTCCTGGTGAATGAACTCGATATCGGGGAATCGCTTCCGGAGCTCCGGCAACAAAGAAACCGGCATCGCGTCTGCCGGCAGATCGGGGTTACCGAAAACCGAAACCTGTCGCATGGTCAGTTTTGGAATTTTATCTTACCGCCTTTCAAATCTTGCGCCTGCCTCGCGGGCTCTATCGTGAGTGGCCGGAGCATCATGCCGAGGACGTCCTTGTGAAAAACGCCAGCGTCGCCGAAATCGACGGAAACGCGCCTGCGACCGCCCGAACGCCTGAGGCTTCCCATATAGGGATCCTTGCCCTGAAGATCAACGATCGACTGCGCAAGCGTTGTATCGTCTGCCTGTGCTATCACGACGCCAAAGTGATGATAGACATAGTTCCCCTTCGCGACGGCAAGCCCGTTCGGAACGACCAGATTCTTGAAGGTCACCGTGCCCCAGGGCGTCTTCGTTCTCACATCCGCGACCGTATGCGCCTCGATCTCACGGAGTGCCGAAACGCGGGAAAGATGCAGGATGTGCGCGAAGGCGTAGAGCGGATTTTTCTCGTCGGCAACATGATTGTGCATGACGTCATTTGCATGGTCCAGCGCGAAACAACGGAGCAGGTCATTCTGCGTGACGTGCTGCAGCTCGTGCCGCTCGGCATACTGCGCGACCGTCGAAGGAGCGGCCGTGATGATATGCTCCCCGAGCTCTGAGAGTTTTTCGGCGTCCTTATCAATGCTGAAAAAATCGATATCAGACCGACAGTCAGGATTCACGAACAGTCTGGCAAAGATAGTGAGCGCGCCACGGTCGAGCGTCACGTCATCATACTGCCGAAACGTCTCTCGACGGACCTTTTGCAGTTTATCAATGATCTCTCGCGAGAACATACGACGGTTTATTCCAAATAGTGACAAGGATACGAATGATGACCAGAACGCTCACCGTCATAAGGCACATTCCGACGATCTGCTGTGCGGAGACCGTCTTGTCCTGGAATACCGCCTGGAGCAGAAGCGTTATCGGCGCGCCCAAGGCAAGAACCGATGAAGCGACATGCGCCGGTACATAGCGCAGACCGTTATAAAACGTCATGACGTAGCCCACGAGAAGCAGGGTCGTGACCGCGATCCACCCGACCTGCGGCTGAGATAGCGTCAGGATGCCCTGCCATTGCGCTGTCGCGACGACGTATATGCCGATGAAGATGCCGCCGAAGAGCATGCGCGAGGCTGCAATGATGTTCGGGAGTATATGATTCATAAGCCGCTTCGCGATAACAAGTTCGATCGCCCAAAGAAGCGTCGCGACCAGTATGAACGCGTCACCCCTCGTGAGCGCTGCGGGTTGTATCTGAAGAAAAAGTATCTGGCTGGCCGTGAGCGCTAGAAAACCGAGTACGACCGCCTTCGTCAGCCGCTCCTTGAGGAAAAAAAACGCGAGAAAGGCGACGTAGATAAAAAGTGTCTTGTGGATGAAACCAGCCTTCGCGCCCGTCGTCAGGACCAGA
>JBBTUM010000003.1:0-1886 GCA_038063795.1 Patescibacteria group bacterium
TGAGCGCTTTCAGCTGATCTTTCTCGTGCGGGTAGCTTAGGATCGCTTTCGCGTTCGAAAAGGTGATCGCTTCATGCTCGAGGGCCTCCAAAACAGGTTTCGGCAGCGTGAGAAGACGAAGAAAATTCGCGACAGACGACCTGCTCTTGCCGACGCGCTGCGCCACCTCTTCCTGTGTCAGGCTGAACTCGTCCATCAGACGCTTGTACGAGAGCGCCTCCTCGAGTGGATTCAGGTCCTGCCGCTGTACGTTCTCGATGACCGAAAGCTCGAGCTTCTTCTGCTCCTCGACCTTACGCACGACCACAGGGACCTTCTGCTGCCCCAGGAGTTTCGCTGCCTTGAGCCGTCGCTCGCCCGCGATCAGCTGGTATCGCGCACCCGTCTGTGTCGCTATCAAAGGCTGGATGATCCCGTGTTCCTTGATCGACTGCGCGAGTTCTTCGAGCTTGTCCCTGTCGAAATGCGTACGGGGCTGCTTCGGATTCGGATCGATGAGCTCGACGGCGATCTGCTCGATCCGCTCGCTGTCGTATTGCGGTTTGACCGTCGGCCCCCATGAATGCCTCCCTTGCGCATTCGGGATCAGTGAGCTGAGGCCCCGTCCCAAGACTGGTGTTTGGGTGCTCATACGGGCACGTTACTGGCGATGATCTCCTGTGTCAGCTTGCGGTACGCACGGCCACCTTTCGAATCGGCTGCATAATCTCGGATCGTTTGCCCGTGCGACGGCGCTTCAGCAAGCCGAATGTTCCGGGGGATGACCGAGCGGAAAATTTTACGCGGAAAATACTGGTACAGCTCGTTGAAGACCGCCTCAGAAAGTTTGCTGCGGCCGTCGTACATCGTCATGACAGCACCGAGGATCTCGAGATGGGGATTGATGTTCTCCTTGATGAGAGCGATCGTGTGCAGGAGCTGGCCCAAACCCTCGAGCGCGTAGTATTCGCATTGCACTGGTATCAGAACCTCGCGCGCTGCGACAAGACTATTGATCGTGAGGAGCCCGAGCGAGGGCGGATTGTCTATCAGGATGAAATCGTAGTACTGCTCGACGGTCGCGAGGTTCTTCTGCAAGATGAACTCGCGTTCGGGGTGCCCTACAAGCTCCACTGCCGCGCCCGCAAGGTCCGGGGTTGACGGCACGACATGCAGCATCTCATCGATCATGGTGGTTACCTCGGTGATCGGCAGTGCCTCGTCGATCAGCACTTCGTAGATGCCGCGGTTGAGCATCTTGATATCGATTCCAAAGCCGGTCGACGCATTGCCCTGCGGATCGATATCCACGACCAATACGCGAAACCCGGCCTCGGCAAGGTACGCGGCGAGATTAACGGCGGTCGTGGTCTTCCCCACGCCGCCTTTTTGATTCACGATCGAAATAATGCGGGCCATGTGACCGATTAAGTATACCAAAAACACCGCATAAGAGTAACCCGCTTTGTGCTTTTGTAAATTGAAAAGCCGCGCCCTCAACTGCTCCCCACAAGGGAAGAGTGAAGGCGCGGCTTCGCGCTGACCGATTCGGGACTAGACGGCCCCGAAGTGCCAGCTACGGAGATTGCTCCGCCGAGAACGGCGACCCGACTTGTGGTTCGCCCTCCTGGCCGCGAGCCGGAGAGCCCTGCCCGAGACACCATCCGCCTGACGGTGGTCCCGCTTCCTTGTGCGGCGACCGCCCCAGCCGCTCTTGTAGTGCGCCATACCTTTGCCTCCTTCTGAGTCTGGTGCGTTCAGGTACTTCAACGGCTGTCAAAAAAATTGCAAAAAAGGACAAAACACAATAGCACACGGCCCTGACAATGTCAAGAATAGACCGAAAACCTCGCACGATCTTTCGACCTCATATTCGAAAAAATCAAATGATATTAAAAAGAAGCGGG
>JBBTUM010000004.1:0-1701 GCA_038063795.1 Patescibacteria group bacterium
AGATCGTCCCAGCACTACAAGCTCATCATATGACGCGTTACGTCCCGCGAATGATATGCCGCGGAATACTATGACCGAACCCGTTGCCACATGGACGCCCCAGGGGGAATCTCCGCTCACTGCGCGCGACAGCGCCTGTGCGCGGCGGTAACGCTGTGCGACTGCGTCAATCGCCACCGCGAGGTCGCTCCGCTGCTGAAATGACTGGAACGCAGGCACAGCCGCGCTTGCGAGCACTCCAATCAAGAGCACTGCAAGCAACACCTCGATCAGCGTAAAACCCCGCATAGACTTTTATCGCAAACCGCCGATAATCGAATAGATCGGCAGGAGAATAGAGAGCGCTACCAGCGCGACCCCGATGCCCACGAGGATCAGGATCATCGGCTCCAGAATGGTCGTGATATCTCTCAGATGCGTTGTCGTCTTTCCTTCATAAGCCTCACCGATATTAAGAAGTGCCTTACCCAGGCCGCCGCCGCGCTCGCCGGCAACGATCATGTGCTGAGCGGTCAGCGGCATCAGATGGTTCATGCGTCTGAACGATCGGAAACATTGCTCAAAAGAATCTCCGGTCTCGATCCTGCGAAGAAGGAAAGAATACAGCCGCCGATAGGGCGGGAGCTCGGTGATATTCTGTGTGGCCTGTAGCGCGCGGGTGATCGGAAGGCCCGCCTCCAGAAGGACGCCGAGTACATACCCCAGACGGGCCACCTCACTGTCACGCACCACCTGCTTCACGACCGGAATACCGAAGAGGATCGAGTGTCCGATGAACCTTGTCGGGCGAAGCACGAAGAGGATATAGACAAGAACAATGAACGAGCCGATCAAAGCTGGGATGACACGACTGCCGTATGCCTGGATAAAACTCCCGAGATTGACGACCCAGCGGGTGATGAGCGGCAGCTCAACATCAAGGCTGGTGAAGGTGGGGGTCAAGCGTGGTAGGAGGAACCAGGCCGTCGCTATGGCGACGACGAAGGTCAGGCTCAGAACGATCGCCGGATAGAGCATCGCGGAACGCACTTTAGAAAAAAAATCGCGCATGCGTCGTGCCTGTGCCACTGCTGCCTGCAGATTGTCGACCAGTTTCCCTGACTCTTCGCCCGTCGCGATCAGCGCTTGCATGAACCCCGGAGCAAGATCCAGCTCTCCGACGACGCGGGCAAAAGATGAGCCGCCCTCGAGCTCGCTCACGAGATACACAAAGATCTTTTTCATACGCCCAGCCCGGGCCTGACCCTGGATGATCTTCACTGCAGAGACGATATCCATCCCCGATCCGAGCAGAATGCTCAGATCTTCGAAAAAAACGTCAAGCTCCTGACGAAGCCCTACCGCCCGAAAAAGGATGAGCGGCTTTTTTTTTGCGCGTTTGTTGTCCCGCGCTGCTCTAAGAAGATGCTTCATACTCACTCGCTCGACGGTGATACGACCCGGAGAACCTCCTCGAGCGTTGTCACGCCGGATCGCACTTTCTCGATGCCGTCATCGAAGAGCGAGTGTGCTCCCTGCTTCCGAGCAAGCTCCCAGATCTGGCTCGATGACGGACGCTTTACCATGAGTTCCCGCAGTTCCTTCGTAACCCGAATAATCTCAAAGACACCGATGCGGCCACGGTAGCCCGTTCCGTTGCAGGTCGTGCAGCCACGCGCCTGATAAAGTGTCACCGATTGCTCGGGAAAATATTGCTCCGGT
>JBBTUM010000005.1:0-9716 GCA_038063795.1 Patescibacteria group bacterium
TGCTTTTGACAAACTGATACGGAAATATTCGCCCGGCGTGATTGCGGTTGAAAAGATCTTCTTCGCGCAGAACCAGAAGACCGCGATTGACGTTGCCCAGGCTCGCGGTATCATTATCATGTATACGGCACGACATACGCTTCCCCTTCTGGAGTTCACGCCGCTACAGGTGAAGCAGCGCCTCACCGGCTACGGACACGCCGACAAGCGCCAGGTCGCTCGCATGGTCATGACCCTTCTACGTCTCCGCACACTGAAAGAAAAGGACGATGCGATCGATGCGCTTGCGATAGCACTCTGCGCCTCATTCGAACAGAGCATCATCGGATGAATCCCGTTGCAAATCCCACTCAACGGTTCATACACATATACACACCTTTTCAACGGAAATCATGAGATGCGCTATTGTCAACTAATGTAGGACTTGTAACGGGATGAAAACATATTCAATAGTCTCTCTGGCATCCGAGGTCGCGCCGTTCTCAAAAACGGGCGGGCTTGCCGATGTGACGCGGTCACTTCCGAAATCGCTGAAGCGCCTCGGAAATGACGTCGTTGTAGTGACGCCGCTCTACAAAAAGATCATCGACCGCGAGGCTTCTGGCCTCAAAAAGATCTACCACGACGTACAGCTCACGATCGGCAAGCGTACCGACGTCACGGTCAGCTATTACCGCGGGGAACTGATGCGCGGCCTGCCTATCTACTTCGTCTCGTGCGACAAGTATTTCGGACGCAAGAAGAACCCCTATGGCTCCGAGCATGAGAACCGGCGTTTTTTTGTCTTTGCCGCAGCCGCTCTGCAGCTCATGATTCTCCTGGATCTGAAGCCCGACATCATCCATTGCCATGACTGGCACACCGGACTCGTGCCCGAGTTGATAAAAAAAGCTTTCAAGGACCATCAGCCGATCGCAAATGCGGCTACGGTGTTCACCATCCACAATCTGGCGTTCCAGCTGGGGCACGACTGGTGGGAGATACCGGGCCCGAAACGAGATACCGGCATTACGCCATTGCCGGACCTCTACGATGACCGGCATATCGAGCGGCTGAACTTCACGAAACGCGCTATCCTCTATGCTGACGCTATCAATGCCGTGTCCGAGACCTATGCGGAGGAGATCCTGAACAAAAATTTCGGCCAGGACCTGCACCGAATCTTACAAAACCGGAAGGAAAAGCTCTTCGGTGTGGTCAACGGCATCGACTACAATGAGTTCAACCCCGCGAATGACCCGGGTCTTGCGGCAAATTACAACGATGCGTCGATCCAGAAAAAACAAAAGAACAAAGCCTCGCTGCAGAAGATGCACGGCCTCGAGCAGGATGACCAAGCGTTCATCATCGTGATGACCTCACGCATCGCTGAGCAAAAAGGATTCGACATTCTGCTGCCGATCGTTCCATCGCTGATGCAGCTTCGCACGCAGATCATCATCATGGGCGACGGCGACAAGGAATATATCAAGGAGATCAACAAGCTGATCAAAGACTACCCGAATCGTATCGCGCTCGTTTCCTTCAAGGAACATGGTCTGTCCGAGACGATGCTGTATGCTGGCGGAAGCGTCTCGCTCCTTCCATCCCGTTTTGAGCCGTGTGGTACGGGACAGCTGAAAAGCATGCGGTATGGGTGTGCCCCCATCGCGCGAGAGATCGGAGGGCTCTCAGATACGGTCATTGATTTCGATCCGCAAGACGACTCCGGTAATGGATTCGTCTTCAAAGACTATGAGTCATTCAACCTGCTCGCGGCCATCGTCAGAGCGTATGCGCACTTCCAGCATCCGCGCACGTGGAAAAAACTGGTCGAGCAGGGCATGCGACAGTCGAACTCATGGGATCTCCCTGCACGGGAATATATGAGACTCTATAAGAAAGCGCTACATTTCCACAATGAGAAGCATTAAGTGGGTCAACTTCATCCATATCTACCAGCCACCATGGCAGAGGCCTGAGGTCGTCCAGCAGGCCACTGATGAAAGCTATGCGTTTCTCACGAGCTGTCTGAAACAGTTTCCTTCATTTCATCTGACCCTGAATATCGCCGGCACGCTTCTGGACCAGCTCGCAACCCTCGGCTTCCACACGTTGCTTGCTGATCTCCGGAGACTCCATGAGCGAGGGCAGATCGAGCTCACGGGGTCGTCGTATTCTCACGCATTCCTCCCGATGCTTCCTGAAAGCGAGGTTATACGCCAGATCGAGCTTCAAGAAACGACCCTCAGACGATTCTTTCCGAAATACAAAAAGATCGGCTTCTTTATCCCGGAGATGGCCTATTCACACCAGGTCGGCGCAAGCATTAAAAAGGCAGGGTATACATGGATCATCCTCGATCCACAGAGCGCAAAGATACAGCCGGACACGAACAGCAAATACATCGACCGACGGACCGGCCTCACCGTCGTCTTTAGAAATCGCAAGCTCTCGCGGACCTACCCGCCCGAAGCTATCTTCAACCTTCTCAGGAAACGTTCGGACAATAACGAAGATGAGGTGGTGATAACCGCGAGCGACGGCGAACTGTATGGCCATTTCCACAAAGACTGGCAGGACCATCTCCGCAAGATCCTCCGATCGCCTCGCATCGAAACGGTGAGCGTGACCGACCACCTGAGATCACTGAAAAATACCTCGCCCCTCTATCTCCAGCAGGCATCATGGGAGACGCGGGCACGGCAACTCCGTCGAAATAACGCCTTCAGTATCTGGTTCAACAAGAACAACCCGATCCACAAACGCCTCTGGCAGCTCGCGTACCTGGCGATCGGAAGCGTCGCGAGCCACCCGCACGATCCGAACTTTCAATGGGCACGGCGACATCTAGACAACGGGCTCGCCTCATGCAGTTGGTGGTGGGCGTCGGAGATCAAGACGTCCGTCTTCGCCCCGATCGGCTGGAGCCCCGATGAGATCGAGCGGGGCGCTACGGAACTTATCAAGAGCATCCGGTCCCTTTCGAAGCTCGGTGCGAGAGAGAAGATGCGAGCTGAAAAACTTTTCAGCGACCTGATGCTCACGATTTGGCTCAAACACTGGCATACCTATGGACGTTCGTAAAAAATACCAAGCACTTATTGACAGGTCTCCCGTCAATCATGCGCTCGATCTGCGTTTTGTCTATCGCATCATCAGAGAGGTAGCGAAAAAAAACTTTCCCGAACTTGCCACGATCAAGCGCATTCGCCACGCCGTGCACAAACGGCGAGTCGGTGAAACGAAAAGCACCTTTATCTATAGCTGCTTCATAGACGGCACGGATGTGACGGGGGAAAAAATCAGCAAGCACCTTATCTATAGCGCCCATACGGACGGCTCGCGGCTGACCGCATATACGAATATGTCGCTGCTCTGCGAGCACGGCTTCAATGCGACCCCTTTCAAGATGATCACGCCGCTCGCCTACCTGCCGGATATTCAGGCGCTGATCTATGAAGCAGTCGATGGCAAGACGCTTCTCCAATACATGCAATCAGGCATCCCCAGCCCAACCCTCCGCCACCTGACACATCTTGCTGCGTTATGGATACGAAAATTCCACACGTTTAAGCTGCCGAAAGAGGTCATGGAGCGTTTCCCGGTCTTCGACATGCTGGAGGTCAATCCACGCATAGAACGCGTGCTGACCGAGGTACGATCAGCCGATGCTTCCCAGGCTGAAAAACTACAGGCGTTCATTGCCACGTTTCAAACGGTCGAGTCGTCCCTCGCCCCCGAGGTAACGCCCGGGCTGGTATACGGCGACTACCACCCCGAGAACATCATTACCGAAGACCTGCGTACGAAAGACCTCACGGTGATCGACTTCACTGATGTCAATCGCGGCGACCAGCTCCGCGATATCGGCAGCTTCATCCAGCAGCTCCACTTCATGGGTCGCGAGTGCTACCCCGTAGCAGAAGTTGACGAGCAACGCCAGTATTTTGTGGCCGAGTATTTCGGAAGATCGCTCGATAAGCTCACAACTGCCGAGTTCCAGCGAGTGAATCTCTACCAAGCATGGAACTCGCTACGGGGCTTTACCTGGTTCTTCTTCAATCCGACGATGCGGCAACAATCATATGGCCTACTCGAGGACGCCTGGCTCTATCTCTCACTCGCTCGTGATTCGGAACATACGATCAATATCAAAACATAACATGGCACCACTACTCATCGTAGAGGGGGCAGAGCTCGTCGGTAAAAGCTACGCGATATCTCAGGTCTACACACGTCTTGAAGGCGACTTCCACAGAAGCCCGGACAGGCTCGATGGCTGCCACTGGTTCAACTGTGATATCGGCCTCTTCGGCGGGCCGTACGGGCGTCTGTCCATCGAACACTATCTCGCGATGGCGGAAGCGATCACCGATAGGCCTATCATCTTCGAAAAATTCCACGTGAGCGATATCGTCTACCATCTATTATATGAAAAGAGGAAAATACGTTATACTGATATCGAGGAACGGCTTCTGGCGCGGGGCGCTCGCCTCATTCACTGCATGACCGACCCTGATCCGGAGCTCTTCCGGGCACGTCTCGAAGATCGCTTGCGTCTCTACCCGCACTACCGGCGAATCGCGAAGGAGCCTTCGTTCTACGTACAGCAACTCGAGATCTATCAGAATATACTGGCCGAATCGAAGCTCCCTCGACTCACCGTCGATACGAGCAAACTTCCCAACCCAGCAATTGCCAACGAAATGTACGAATGGATACAGCACCTATGAGCAAAGCAATCGACCTCCAGATGCATTCACACTACTCCGACGGGAGCAAAAGCCCGACGGAACTTGTCGAGGTGCTTCGTTCTCGGAAGATCGTCGTCGCCTCGCTGACCGATCACAATACGATCCACGGACAGTATGAATTCCAAGCCGCGGCAAAAAAATACCGGATCAAGACGGTCCCTGGCGTCGAGATATATGCGACCTACAAGAGTCGACAGTTCCATATACTTGGCTACGGCATCGATATCAACAGCGCTGAGATGCATGACCGGCTTCGTGAGACGCAGGTCCGGCGAAAAAAGCAGATCGAACGAATGGTGCCGAGGCTCAAAAAGATCGGCCTCGCTCTGAATATCAGTGAACTTTTCGCTCAGCCGGCAACGTACATCGGCCTTGCGAACGTCATCCGCCAGATAGAAAAGGTCCCAAAGAACCGAGCTCTGATACGCCGGGCTCTCAAAAAACGGCACTACGACTTTTATGAAATTCTGAACAAGTTCTTCGGCCGTGGAGCGTCCTGCTATATGCCGGAGATAGCCCTCCCCATGACCGAGGTCCTGGGACTCATCCGGCGCGCCGGAGGCACCTCTGTCATTGCGCATCCAGGATGGCAGCTCACCTTCCACGAGGATCGCCTCATCAGGGAACTCAAGCAGCTAGGGCTCCAAGGCATCGAATGCTTCAACTCGCATCACAATTGGAACCAAACCGCCCACTATATGAACATCGCCCGACAGAATAATATGATCATAACTGCAGGGACCGATTACCATGGCGATCTGCCCGGAGATAATATCGTCGATAACTACCACGGGTACACTTCGCTGCCGTACGAGATCTACGCGGCAATCAAACTCTTTTAGCTCATGCGGGCAAAAAAAATATCAGTCCTGATGGCCGCTGCTGAGTGCGCTCCCTTTGTGAAGGTCGGCGGCCTCGGCGATGTCATCGGATCGCTCCCCCAGGCGGTTGCGGAGAGAGGTGTCGAGGTCTCGGTCATTCTACCGTGCTACGGATCCATATCGCAAAAACGATTCAGACTCACCAAGGTCGATTCATTTTCAGTCATTCATGGAGGGCGGCTTGAGCGCTGCACGCTCCTCTCGGCCCGGCTGCCGGGAAATCCAGTACAGTATTTCTTCGTGGGCCACCGTTTCTTCAAACCGCACGAGATCTACCTGCACAAACGCCATTATAAAAACAAAAAAACGTACACCCGAAGCACGGTCGACGTCGATCGTTTCGCGCTCTTCTCTCAAGCGGTCGCCAAAGCGGCCTGCTCCGGGGCCATTCCCACGGACGTCTTGCATTGCCACGACTGGCATACCGCGCTCGTACCGACGTTTGTCGACCAGCTGAGCGTGGAAAAGAACTACCCCAATATCCCCACCGTCTATACCATCCATAACCTCGCGAACCAAGGGATCGTGCGGCGATCGTTCATCAGGCAGATCGACATGCGTCCCGATGAAGAGCCGGCCCTTATGGAAGATTATTACGACATGGACAACGAGCAGCTGAATTTCATGAAGCTCGGCGTGCTCTCCGCGAATAGCATCACGACGGTCAGCCCGACCTATGCGCGCGAGATCCGGACGCCCGAGTACGGAGCCGGCCTCGCGAAATTTCTCGAGCGGCGAAAGCGGGACGTGCGAGGCATCGTGAATGGCATCGACACCGACCTGTTCGATCCCAAACGCGACCCCGCTATCGCGCGACGATACACCGCGCAGACAGTGCAGACCGCAAAACCCATCAACAAAGACGCCCTCCAAAAAACACTTGGCCTCTCCCGCGCAAAAGATGTTCCGGTCTACGGCCTCGTCAGTCGCCTCGTACCGCAGAAGGGGCTCGACATTACTGAGGTGGCGCTGAAAAAATTCCTGCAGCATGAGGTGCAGGTCATCTTCCTCGGAACCGGGAATCCGGGCATCGAGCGGCGGCTCACGGCACTGGCAAAGAAATTTCCGGACCGTGTCTCGGCCACCATCGGCTTCGACCTCACGCTTGCGCAGAAGATCTACGCAGGAGCAGACTTCTTTCTCATGCCCTCGCTTTTTGAGCCGTGCGGACTGGGTCAGATGATCGCGATGCGCTATGGGACCGTGCCCGTAGTCCGCGCCACTGGTGGCCTGAAAGATACGGTTGCGAACGGCACAACCGGCCTAGTCTTTAGCCCCTACACGGGCGCAGCCTTCCTCGGAGCGCTCGAGCGCAGCAGAAAACTGTATGCCGACAAAAAATCCTGGTATAGTATCGTTACGCGCTGCATGCGAGAGGATTTCTCATGGACTGCATCAGCAACGCGATACAAGCAACTCTACAGAACACTCATATGAAACAACCAGAGATCAGAAAGGATTACATCCAGGAAAAATACGTCATTATCGCCCCGCAGCGAACAAAGCGTCCGCAGCAATTCAAGAAACCGTCCCGCGCGGTTCGCGAGCATTTGTCGCTGCCATCCGTCTTCACGCGCGACGCCTTGAAGCATGAAAAAGGCATCCTCACGGTCGGCCCGCAAAAAAAATGGCTGATCAAAGTCCTCAAGAATAAATACCCGATCGTTGATCCTACGTTCTCAAAGGCGTACGGTTACCATGAAGTCGTCGTGGAAACGCCTGACCCAAGGCCCGAACTCGAGGACCTGCCTGTCTCGCACATCGCGAAACTCCTCGAGGTCTACGGAGAACGAACGAAGGCGATCACGAAAGATCCCCGCATCCAGTATATCCTGATCTTCAAGAACAACGGCGGCAAGGCCGGGGCTTCGATCCAGCACGCGCACTCGCAGATCTTCGCCACCGAATTCATTCCTCCGCACCTCCTCGACAAGTCGCAGAAACAGCAGGAATACAAACTGAAGACCGGCCACTGCGCCTATTGCGATGTGATCAAGAAGGAGCGGAAAGGCCCCCGCAAGGTCTTTGTCGACTCGCACGTCATCGCGTTCTGCCCTTACGCCTCGCAACACAACTATGAGATCTGGTTAATGCCCGTCCGCCACGTTGACAATATCACGCTCTTGAACGAGGTCGAGCGTCATGACTGGGCGCGCCTCATCAAACGCCTGATACAAAAGATCGGGCGCCTGAACCTCCCCTACAATTTTTACTTTCATCAGGTCGTGAATGATGAGGATCAGCATCTCTACCTCAAGATCATCCCCCGAGGTTCCGCATGGGCGGGTGTCGAGATAGGATCCGGCGTCATCATCAATCCCGTGGCGCCCGAAGAGGCGGCGAAGTATTATAGGAAATAAGCTTTCATTCAGGATAGCCTTGACGGCTTCTCCTTTTTTATTTAAGTTGATTCTTGTGCCAATAGCTCAGCGCCGACGTTTTAGTCGGCGTCCCGACCAGCGCGTCGGGATTGGTCAGCCCGCCCGGGCTCCGGGGAGGGTCGGTGGTATGCCCCGTACGCGAGCGAAGCGAGTCGTTCGGGGTTCGATTCCACCAAGGGCACTCCAATCCGTTCATTCAGAGCGGGGTTGACCCCGTTAGAAGTCACGTATGACAACTGCTTGCAATGGGATACTGTGTCTGCTCGTGAGAAACCGTATCCTATAGGTAAATTTGAGGTGGGACTTCTAAGCGGGGTTGACTCAATGGTAGAGTACCTGCAGACGCCGGTGCCCTGCTACAGAATCGCTTTCCTGGCTAAGCAGGAAGTTGAGGGTTCGAATCCCTCACCCCGCACCACCGTTTTCTAGTCCCGATACCGGAATCTTCCGATTTTCGAGCATGGCGGTTCAAACCCGCCTCGGGACCGGGGCCCCGCCGTCAGCGATGACGCGCGGGGCCTCTTCTTTTTCTATTCTGTCCCCACTCCGTTCTCCAGAGCGCAACGGGGTTTTCAGTAACTTGCAATTTCCATATCTATCCGTAATACTACGAAGTCGACTCATTATTTCGTCCATTCACAACCTACGAGGAGGGTGACGGGTGATAGAGATGCATGGGTCAGAGCTTGTCCGCCGACTCTTCCACAAACGTGACTTGCTCATGAACGGAGACCCTGCTCACGGAAACATTCGTACGATGCTCATAATCATGAGCGGAGGCATGAGAGGCGCAAGCGGCGGTGGTGCTGCTATAGGGCTTCACCATCTCGGGCTTTCAGATGTCTTCGACACGGTTCTCGGAGTATCGACCGGTGCCCCGACTGCAGCATACTTTCTCGGCGGACTCGCCCATGCGCGAACCGGCTTCGAAGTATACTGCGAGGCAGCTCAACGCCTCATCCATCCATTTCAGCGACCGATGTTCGATGTCGATGGACTGGAGGAGATCCTCCGCTCCGGCGAAAAAGGCATCAATGTCGAAGCAATCAAGAAATCGCGTTCACAACTTTACGTGATGGTCACTGATCGGGAAAACGCCGGGTATGACTGCATCGATACGCAGCTGCCATACGTAGATGTCGTAACGGCCATCAAAGCATCTCTTGCAATGCCTGGACGTCTCTATGGCAAACCGGTCTTTATCAACGGGGTCGCGTATGTTGCCGGGGGCGTGGCGTTCCCACTGCCTCATGCCTGGATAAAGGGCAGACGACCAACAGACCTGCTCATCATCGCGAACCGTGGATATGGACTCCTCAGTAGAGTAAGGACTCGCTGCGCTGACGAGCTTGGCTCACGACTGCTCATGCACGGAGAGCCCTACTGCATTCGAGAAGCGTTACGACTGCGGACACGACGCATGTATCCGGTTCTCACAGAGCTCCGACAGATGCCGCTTCACCTCGGTATCATTTGGTCTGACGATTCGCTTAACTTCTTGACGAGAGACGTGGATGAACTGCGGGCAGCTGAGCGGCATGCTCGGGAAGAGACGATTGACTTCTTCATGAGGAGCCGATGATGAAACGACTGTACCTCGCGGGTCGCCTGTTCAACGCAGCAGAACAGCTGCACAACCTCATGCTCGAGAAATTCCTGAAATTGCTCGGCTACCAGGTCATCCTTCCCCAGCGGGAAGCCTTGCGGTTCATGCACGA
>JBBTUM010000006.1:0-1965 GCA_038063795.1 Patescibacteria group bacterium
TGCCTCGGCGCTGACCGTCACAGAGCCTTTTTTCGTATATTTGATGGCGTTTCCGATCAAGTTTACGAGTATTTGCCGCAGTTTGTCCCGATCAGTCGAGACCTTGGGGATCGCCTTCTTTTCATATATGACCGTAAGGTTTTTCCCCTTCGCGCTGACTGAGAACTCGGTCAAGGTTTGCTCGATCACCTCTTCGATCTGTAACTCCTCGACGGTGAGCTTCATACGTTGTTGCTCAATGCGCGAGACATCCAGGAGATCCTCGACCAGATCGGCGAGGCGCCGGATCGATGCATCGATGGTGGTGAGGCCTTTCGTGCCCGCGTCAGTGATTTTCCCGAAATTCCCGTCCAGAAACATGGAGACATAACCTTTGATAGCGGTGATCGGCGAGCGGAGTTCATGGGATGCCATTGAGATAAACTCATCCTTCATCTGATCGATCTCCTCGAGCTTGCGGAAGAGCACGGCATACTGGAAGAGCTTCGTATTGATGAGGAGGAGTCCAAGGACAATGACCACGGTTCCCGCGAGGAGCAGCGTCGAGCGGATAAGCGCTGATTTGAAAAGGGCGTCGGTTTCCGCAAGCGTCATTTTCAGGTTGAGGAGGCCGATTTTCTGTCCGTCGTTGTCGTGCAATGGGAAGACCACGTTCCAGAATCGTTCGCCAGCAAGGCTCGAGTCACGGCGTATATCCTCGAGCGACGGCTGCGAGAGGTGCGCGATGCCCTCATCGGTGCTCCAAGCAAGGAGCGTATTCGTGCCGGAGACGGTCGTATCGATATTTGCAGGGATCGAGCTCGCGACGATCTTGAACTCTCCGCCGTCGGGCACCATAACGTCGAAAGAACGCAGTTCGTCGGGGCCTTCGAGCATCCGGTCGATGCTTGTCTGTACTGAATCGACATCCGAGAGTGAATTGAACGCGGTCGTGTCGAAGAGCTCGGCGATCACGAGCGCCTGGCGTCGAAGCTGCTCATCGATGTTTTTGCCGAACCGGTTGATCGTGAATAAGGTATTCCCGATGATGACGCTCGGTATCAAAAAAATCAGGATGATAGCGTAGACGACCTGCGAATGTTTTTTGAGAAATGTCTTGCTGAATACGCCGTGACGAAGGTCGTATTCAGTCGTCCTTTTTTTATTGGGCTGCATGCCTGTTCTTCCTCAGAATATAGGCAAGAAATATGATGAAGCCCGCGAATGCGATGCCGATGCCGCCAAAAATGTAATAGCGGACAAAGGAGTCGGTTTGGGAGGTGACAACGGCTTCATCTGCTAAGAAGCTCGTTGGAGAGACCGCTTGGGCACGGCGTACGAAGAAGGAGAACGGCTCGCTTTTCTTCGTGATCTTTCCAGTCTCATCCGTGACCGATACGTAGGCGACGTGCTTACCGTCGACGAGGTCGCTGTCGAGCGTATAGACCCAGTTCCCGAACTCATCTGTCTGGACAGCGAGGACGAGCGGCATCTCGCTGTAAAGGAAGATGAAGACGATCGAGTCCGGAGTCGCGGTTCCAGTGAGAGTGTATGCGGGTTTCTCGCTTTTTTTCGCGGACTCCACTTTCAAGACTTTGAATGCAGGGTCAACTTCACCCTTGGCAAGCGGTTGCTCGATCGTAACTTTGTCGGCGAGAGCTCTTTCAGTGGGAGAGAGCGCGATCGTGAGTTTCGCTCCGTCACTCTGCAGGGGGTCAAATCCGTTTCGGAGCTCGGTCGCGTCGGTGAATCCGTCACTGTCGCTGTCGACCCTTTCGGGGTCAGTGCCGTAGAGTTTTTCGAGGTCGTTCGGCACTTCGTCGCCATCGTCGTCAAAAAAGATGACATACGGCGTCGTGATATCGGTCACGACTTTGCTCGAGATATCGATCGTGCGTTGAGAGGGGCGTATCAAGATCCGGCGGGAGGTGTCTGTCAGAATCGGGAAGGTCTCATCTGGCAGCTTCGTCTCCTGTATGATCGCTA
>JBBTUM010000007.1:0-2809 GCA_038063795.1 Patescibacteria group bacterium
TCCTTTCCTTTTCTAGAGATATTTCAATATGCTCAGCTACATCATTATTGCGACGGTTATCGTGGGGCTCGTGTCTTTGGTCGGCGTGTTTGTCATTTTTCGCAAGGATGTCAATCCACAGTCCGTGAAGATGCTGATCAGCGTCGCAGCCGGGACCTTGCTTGGCGCTGCTTTGCTAGACCTGCTCCCCGAGGCATTGGAGGAAAGCACCTTCGAGCCGCATGTTGTGACGTCGATCGTTTTGGTTAGTATTCTGATTTTTTTTCTGCTCGAACGGTTCCTTCACTGGCACCATTGCCGTGACAATGAGCACGAAGCCAAGCACGAGCCGCATGAAGCGGGTCTGAAGCGCCATGTAGTATTGACGAACCTTCTCGGCGACGCACTGCATAATCTGATCGACGGATTTGTGATTGCCGCGGCATTCCTCATCGACACGCAGACCGGCATCATCGCGACCGTCGCGGTGATCGCTCACGAGATCCCTCAAGAGATCGCCGACTTCGGCGTTCTCCTGTACGCGGGTCTCACCAGGGCGACGGCACTGCTCTATAATTTTTTTATAGCACTGACGGCGGTGCTTGGCGCGCTGTTATTTTATTATTTCGGAACGCATGTCGCGCAGCTGATACCCGTCATGGCAGCTTTTGCAGCCGGGAACTTTATCTACCTCGCAGCTGCCGACCTGATTCCCGAGCTCCATCATGAAAAAAAATCACAGCAGGTGATCATGCATTCGCTGCTGCTTCTTCTTGGTGTCGGCCTCATCATCGTGCTCCAGGTTCTTTTTCCGCACGCGGAGTAGTCTTGTCCCCGTCGGGGGTTGTGTTACAATCCGCTCATGCCCAGTACTACAACTTCGATATATCTTACCTCGCGAGTTTTTTGTGAGCACGAAGTGATATTGTTGCGTTTTAAAAATGTCGTACCGCCTCTACCTGTCTTAGAAGTATCTTAGCAATCGAAGTTGATATACTGGGCATGCGAAAAATCGTCGATCTTCACCTTCATTCGAAGTACTCGAGAGCGACCTCAAAACAACTCGACCTCACCGAGCTCGCGAAGTGGGGGCGCATCAAGGGACTGGACATCATCTCCTGTGCAGACTTCACGCATCCGAAGTGGCTCACGCATATTCGTGAGACCTTGGTCGAGGATGGCTCAGGCCTTCTGGACCATCCGCGCGAGAAAGGTATCAAATTTTTATTGAGCACGGAAGTTGCGTGCATTTATAGCCACGCGGGTTCGGTCCGGAGGCTACATCACCTGATCCTCGCTCCGTCTCTTTCAGCGGTCGAGAAAATCAATACCGCGTTAACGGTTCGAGGATGCAAACTTGCCTCGGATGGGCGGCCGATACTTGGATTGTCATCGAAGGAACTCCTGCAGATCGTTCTCGGTGCCGACGCGCGCTGTATGCTGATACCCGCTCACGCGTGGACACCGTGGTTCGCGATCTTCGGTTCAAAATCAGGATATGATTCGGTGGAGGATTGTTTCGAGGACCTCGCTCCGCATATTCATGCATTGGAGACGGGGCTTTCCTCGGATCCCGAGATGAACTGGTCATTGTCGAAACTGGATCGCTATGCGCTCGTTTCCAATTCCGACGCTCATTCGGGGCCGAAGATGGGACGTGAAGCGAACGTCTTTGATCTTGCCGAAACGAGTTATGATGCGATCGTCGATGCGATCACGTCTCGGGACCCTCGTAAATTTCTCTACACGATCGAATTTTTTCCGGAAGAAGGGATGTATCATTACGATGGCCATCGTCTCTGCGACGTGAACTTCGCTCCTTTTGAGACGAGGACGCGCGGAGAGCTTTGTCCTGTGTGCAAGAAGTCGTTGACGATCGGTGTGTTGCACCGTGTGGATAACTTACGTGACCGAGAGCTCGGCACGCGACCAACAAATACCATCCCATTCAAGAAAATCGTTCCCCTGCCGGAGATCATCGCTGATTTTTTCATGGTTGCATCGAGCAGCAAGAAGGTGATGGAACTCTTCTTCAATATTGTTCACGATGGACGCTCCGAATTCTCCGTGTTACTTGATATGGCGCACGATGAACTAAAAAAAATAATGCCCGAGCAACTCGCCGACGGAATCATGAGAGTGCGGTCAGGCGACGTACGGGTGATCCCCGGATATGACGGAAAATATGGCATTGTTAGCGTTTTTTCAGACATTCAGAGAAGGCATTCAAAGCAGGAGACGCTCCTGTAGTGACACTTCAGTGTCGAGCGCTGGTTGATGGTTCGTTGTGCAGGGGAAAAAAATTCGTCGCCCTCGCATAAAAACAAAAAATCCTGTTCTGACATGGCAAACAGGATTTCTTGATTATGAAGAGCTCTTATAGTCTCTTTCTTTTTGTAGCCTTTTTCTTTGTACCCTTTTTCTTTGAGGCCTTTCTTTTCTTTGCCATGAGTTTCCTCACCCCCTTTCGTTAAGAGTTACTACTCATGTATATAGTATACTATTTTTTTCCCAGCAATACAATACGTCATCGCTGTTATTCCTTCGGTGGTCCGAAATACTGTCCGAATGTTTGGTCCACGAGCCACTGTATCGTCGGTGCGAGGATGCCGACCGCGTGCATCATCCCGCCGACCATGATCAGCATGCCGAACAATTTATAAAAAAGGCGGCTTCCGCCTTCGGTCGAGAGGTATTTTTCAGCGAATGGCACGGAACCGAAATTCTTGAGAAACCAGTCGGCCTTCCAGACCAAGATAAAACCGATGCCGCCGACAATGATGCCGATGATGAATTGTCCGATTGTCCAGCCTCCTTCCATGAGCATAGT
>JBBTUM010000008.1:0-10640 GCA_038063795.1 Patescibacteria group bacterium
CAGCAGATCCTATCAGTGTCCTTAACATCATATATTGTCCCGAGATATATTTTGTCATCTGAACAATTATAATGCCCGACCTATCCGCCTTGAGCTGTACATTCATCAGATGAGAGAGCAACTCCTCTTGCACTGTCGGGTAGTTGAGCTTTTTGATCCTGGAAGGCACACCCGGCCACTGCCAACACAAGCATCGTTATCGGTAAAAAAAGAATTAGCTTCCTACTCATACTTCGATTACAGTGTAACAAGCGTCCTGGACCGGTCAACTCTTGTGGAGACTACCCTCCGTAGTGTATACTTGATTATATGAGATTTTTCAAGACAAAACGCGTGGAGATCCAGCGACAGGGACTGGAAAAGATCCTCGGTGCGCTCGAGACCGACCTTCTGGAATATCTGTGGGACAAGGGTGAGTCGACTGCCCGATGCGTCTGCGATCATCTGAACCGATCTCGCTCCATCTCATTCAATGCGGTCAATACGGTGTTGAACCGGCTGGTGGATAAGGGCATCCTCAAACGAAAACACGGCGATCAGCAGTATCTTTTTGGTGCGAGCTACTCAAAAGCTGAACTCACGAAGATCGTCTCACAAGATATCTTTTCTTCGCTTCTGCGGGACAAAAAACTGTTTAGCATCGCGGGTTTTACCGAGGCGCTGAACGAACTCTCGACCGATGAGCGGAAAACGCTCCTGGACGCGATCAAATCGAAAACATAATGAGCGGATTTCAGCTCAGAGAACGGTATAGCGCGCCCTACGTGATCGGGCTTATCAGTATATTTTTGATATTCGCGATCTATCTCGGCAGCGCGATCCGGTCGGCGTTTCGAGAGATGGTATATTGGTGTTCTCGTTTTGTCATCGTCTCATGGATCGAGCGCCCGACGATGACGCTTCTGATCCTGCTCGCAGCGGTGCTTGGATGCAGCATCCTCTTCCGGTTGATCCGCCTCACCTTCAGGGAGTGGCACGGTATCCGTATGTTGACGCGATGGGTCAGCGTGCGACGAGATGTCGAAAAGGAAAAGATCTTGCAACAGCGTTATCCCGACATAGGCTGCTGGGTCATCCGTGACGAGAGACCGATCGCTGTGACGTATGGCCTGTTTCAACAACACATCCTTGTCACCTCCGCGCTGATGACTCTCGTCAGCCCCGCAGAGCTCGGGTCGATCCTCTCCCATGAAGCAGGCCATGTAAAACATCATCATCCTGCGAAACGCCTTCTGTGGTCGTACCTGAAGGAAGCCTTCTTCTTTCTCCCGTTGCTACGTGACGCAGCACAAGCCATGATCGACCTACAGGAATACACTGCCGATACCTACGCGATCACACGACATGGATCGAGCGCCTCGCTTTTGAAATCAGGACTCTCAAAACTCATACGTTTCGCCCTCGGATCACCCATCGCAACCGGTTGCCAATTCACCGCGACATACCGTCGGCTTTCCTGGCTCGCACAAGGAAGTAACGTGACGCCGCGTCTCGCGATCTCGCTCCGGAGCATACTCATCACTTCCGCGGTCAGTATTCTGTTGCTGACAGTCAGCTTCCCCTCTGCTCGCGCTGTCGCGAACCATACTGCCGGGACAACATCATATTGCGAGCTTGCAGAACTGCTCTCTCCGGACGACGCCATACAGAGTAAACTGCCCGCGGGCTTTGTCAGGATCAATTACACTCCCGTTCAATAAGACATCCGTACATAGTGGGGACGGACCTACCCAAACCCCTGGAATCCGAGTATACTTCAAAATATGTCCTATATATTCAGTAAGACAACCGTTGCGATCATTATCGTCGTCGCCGTTATTTTCGGGCTTAGTGCGAACGAGATTTCACAGTTCGTCAAACAAAGACAGGCGTTTGCCAGAATATCATATCAAAATTTTGTTGAGAATCCGCAAGACACATACGCCTCTCAGGAAGTATGCCAGCATGACACTGGCACTATATGCATCTTTGAGGCATGCGATTTTATCCCTACAGGCAAGACCTATGAGGAGGTCTGCGGAAAAGACTTCAAGAAGGGCTGGAAATCAACGAACGATAGCATCCCCGATATCTACCAGGATCTGCTCGCGATCCGTCTCGATATTGCGATCGCGTCTCAACGAGGAACCCTCGAGATCACCCCACGACTGAACGAGATCACCTATGCATCGACGTATGGCGTGGGTGAGCAGAAGACCGCGTCAAAAAAAATCACCACGAACGACGGGACGCGGCTCATCAATAAATTCATCCTGTATGATTTCCTCGGCCTGGCGCGCCGCATTGATCAACCGGTCGCAACGAACAAACGCTACACTATCACGCTCCTTGCCGATCCGGAACGAATAAGCGGTGACTCTCAGGGCTCGAGCACCATCTCCCTTACATGCGATGCTACTTCCTGTCCGCGTGAGATCATCGACCTCAAAAATGATATCGTAAGACTCTGGGGAGGCACGGTCGACGAGGAATCATGAGCGCGCCCGTACCGGGCGGCGACATGCATCAAGGGCAGTGTCCAAACGAGTGAAAAGGATCTGATTATCAAAAACGACGGCTGACGAGTTCACCGAACTTCTCGATGCTTGCGACAAGAATGTCTCAAGCGTTTTTTTTGACATTCGGGGCGCCCAGTGGCCGAGGCCGTTCGCCTGCAAGAGCTGCGCATTCAGTTTTTGCTCGAAGAAGTTCTTGATCGGTATGGACAGGATCGGCTTCCGGAAGAAAAGGCTCTCCGTGATGACGTTAAATCCGCCATTCGTGATGACGCCCTTTGCGGAAGCCATGTCATCGATGAAACCATTCTCGTCAAAATCCTTGTACTGCAGATTCGGCGCTTTGACGGTGCGCCTGCTATTGTAGATCACGAATCGCGCGCCGCTCTGTGCCAGGAGCGGGAGCATGCGGTCATAGCTGTCCGAGCTCTGATACACGAGCACGTGCTCACCGGTCGTCCGCGGGGCCGCGAGAACTCTCTCCCGAAGCGGCGGCGGAACAAAAAAAATGTGCTGCCTGTCGTTCGCTCCATTCCGCAGCTCCGGATCGACAAAGCTCGTGATAAGGAAATGATCGGCTCGCGGGACCATCATGCGCGCGACCATCAGATTGAGTTCATAGTCCAAAAAATCTTCCGTCTCGATCGGAAACTTCGCATAGCGCAGGAATTGAATGTTGTCTATACAAATGACCGGGATGCGATGCAGACGGGAAATGATCTCCCCGTGAAAATCAAAATCAGTGATAACGACCTCAGGATGAAAATCTGCCAATGTGCGCTTGATCTCGGTAAGGTCTTTCCGGAGCCGAGTAAGTCCCGACAACGCCCTCAGCGCTGTTCGGAGTCGCTGCACTTTATTATTACGGTACACCATATGAAGCCCCGTCACGCGAGCGACGGAATCAAACTTCGCCCTGAGATATTCGACGGGGCGGGATCCTGAACTGAAAACGGAAACTCTATGGCCACGGGACAACAAATGCTCTATCACGACACTGCTTCTGGTCGCGTGACCCATGTTCTCTCCGTTCACTGTGTAGACGATATTCATAAAAAATCACTCATGTATAACTATTGATGCATGGCCATTCTGCGCATAAAGCTACGGGCGGCACACTTCGCTGATAGCTTGGCCGAAGGCCACACGAAGCTCAGCGGGAGCGAAGTGTGGAGCGGGTGAGCGGAATTGAACCGCCTTCTTTAGCTTGGGAAGCTAACATAATAACCGTTATACGACACCCGCATGATTGGGTTTAAAGATCGCATTGCGCCCCGTACCGAACGAACGCAGCAAGTTCTGGCATCGGGGTAATACCCCTTTATACCTGCCTGCCGTCAGGCAGGCTATACCCGCAACATCTGAGTTGAATGCCTTGAAAAACTAGCGCCGCACCAATTTTACCTGAAGTACCCCAGTTTGCCAATCTGTTTAAAGATGCCTATACTGAAATCATGGCGACAAAGGATCCGCTTTCGAGCATCAATCCACGGACTGTTGGTTTCGGCAAGTCCGGCTCTGGGGCATTCAAAAAAGACGATAAGTACAGCTATACGAAAGGCGCTGAGGACGTAGTGAGACGGGCTTCGATACGACAAAATCGAACGCTCGAGACCGCAAATCTCACTCCGGAAAACCTCGAAACGATCATGGGCATCATTGGCGGGATCGTGGGTAATAAAGCCGACAAGTACTCGGGATTGAACAGGTACGATGAGGAAAAGTTCCGACATCTCCTCGAGATCGAGCGCAGACATGGCCGTCTCTCAGACGCCGATCTGAAAGACGCATGGAGGATCTGGAAAAATTTCGACACGTAAGCAAGTCACTCATCTCTACGTTCCGAGCAATGACCGCCCAGAGGCGGTTATTTTCATTCATACAAGAAAGATCGACCCATGCTCAGGATCGATCTGCGAGGTGAGGGTGGCAAGGGTTGTATCCGCTGAAATTAAGGTTGGGCAGGACGCCCGTGGGTGGGATTTGTAGGTGGGATGTGAGGCGGGACGGTAAACCCTTGCCGCTCCTCGATGCTGTATATTCTCTTGGCTGCCCTCCTATGAGACATACGCATGCAATGAACAGCTATGCATAAGTATACAGCACTGACAATTGACGGCCACGTGAGACCATGCCGTTCGCAGCATGTTCCGCATGCAGGAAACGCATGTTTGGTCTCTTCTTTACGTCAACAAAAATAATCATCATAATATGCATCGTTCACACTTTTTTGACATTTACTAAAAAATGTGCTATAATTGCTCTAAGATTAGCTAAAATTAGCAAAAAATAAAACAAAATGAGCAAGGAACCGTTTGGCAAGATAGTCAGCGTCTCATCTATCCTCACTCTCCTCCTGACACTCTCGATCTTCGTTCTGCAGTACAGCGAAAACGGCACCGGCTTCGGTATCGATTTTTCCTTGATCAGTGATGAGTCGATCTTTGTCCAGCCGATCAAAACCGCTCGGAAAAATGTGGAGTTTTTGGCTGAGAGCCTGCCCGCGAAGACGGCAACTGCAGCGACCACTATCGCTATCACGGATCTGGAAGATAACTCACTGGACCAGGGCGCCAGCACCACCACATCGACTCCTCCCGGCGGTGACAATGAATGGAACCAGGGCGGACAGAGCGCGCTCGCGATCGGACTGGCGAATGGCCCCTTGAAAAACCGCCGGTCGCTCATCAAATTCAATCTCAGCGCGGTGCCGGCCGGTGCGACTATCACGAACGCAGAGCTTCAGCTGACCTGCATCTACAAGTGGAACTCAAATGCAGATAATGTAGTAAATGCACATCGGATTCTGCGGCCCTGGGTCGAGGGTACATCAGCGGATGGCACATGGATACGTCAAGTTGCTTCAAGCTGGTTCCATACGAATTATCCAGAGCAGTGGGGACAACCCGGTGCAGATCAGATCGGCGTCGACCGAAGCACCTCTACAATGGGATCGGCAACGATCACGGCTACCTGCACGAATACGACCTACTCATGGAACCTTGATACCGCGACGGTCACAGATTGGGTGAACAATCCATCGACGAATTATGGTATGATGCTGACCGGCAACGAATCGACACAGGACATTACGCGACAATTCGCTTCAAGTGAGAACGCGACAACTGCGAACAGACCAAAACTTTTTATCACCTATACGACCGGCGGAGCAGATGGTGACACGGTGCCGCCCGTCATCTCGAATGGTGCTCCGACAGGCACGCTCACTGCCGGAACTACTTCCACCTCAATATCCGTGACGACCGATGAGTCTGCGACCTGCAAAGCATCGACCACGGCGGGAGTGTCATACAACTCGATGCCGCTCACTTTTACGAATACAGGCGGCGTCATCCATACAGATACCTTAAACAATCTAGCGAACGGATCGACGTACAACTACTCTATTCGCTGCCAGGACGTCGCGGGTAACATAAACACGTCAGACTATTCGCTCACGTTCTCGATCGCATCAGGAACTTCATCACCGGTATGCGGCAACGGCGTCATAGAATCAGGTGAACAATGCGAGGGATCGAATCTTAATAGCGCGAGTTGTATATCCCTCGGCTATTCGGGCGGCGCTTTAAGTTGCTCAGGGTTATGCCAATACGTAACCACCGCATGTACCACGCCGCCGACATCGAGTAGTATTTTTCACGTCCGCACGGACGGCAGCGATACTGCGTGCAATGGTAGCGCCAATGCAGCTTCATCAAGCGCTCCGAGCTGTGCTTTCAAAACAATACAAAAAGCGGTCAACTCTCTCACGGCTGCTGGCAATCGTATCATCATCCATGCCGGCACCTATTCGGAATATGTGCAGATCGGCGCTGGTCAGCCGAACGGAACCGCGCAAAATCCTATTATCATCGAGGGCGACCCATCTGTCCCTCGATCAAGTATTATCGTCGACGGCTCAGCTTTTGACGGCACCTTTTTGGTAAATGGCGCGGGCGGCTCAACGACCAAAGCATACTATATTTTTCAACATTTTAGCTTCCGAACAGGCAGATTGCAGGGAATGGAATTGGGCACTTTTGCGAATGGACTTGCTGCGAACATGGTTGCCCGTGATCTTGAGGTGCATTCCATAAATTTTGTACAAACCGTACCGTACAATTCACGAGTCATTACTGCAAGCACCTGGGGTAACGGACCATATGGAAACAACGGCAACATGCTGATCGAAGATGTGGTGATTGATAATGCAGAAAATGGAGGGGTGGTCGCGAGTGGCGATGGAATTTTCGCTACTTCAGGACACACCATTGTGCGAAGAACCAACATTAAGGACGTGAAAGCGTTCGGACGAGTCGGCAATGCTACGACCCTTGAATTTAATACATGGGAATTTTCGAATTGCGATTCTGATGGTGGCTGTATCCAACTCTATAATGGCTATGGCCTCGTTATGAGATACAACACCATTCGGGTAAAGAACAGTCTTGCAGCGGGAGCGGGCGGGCGAGTCATGGAGACCCGTTGCTGCGCAGCAGGGACTTCTCTTGCAAGCTCACCTGACTTTGCTTCGGCGATCATTTATAACAATGTGTTCGATTATCAAGGCACAGCCGAAGTGACGGCGATACGAGTCGATCATGGGTCGCAGTATGTAAGTATTCGAAATAATATATTCAAAGGTTTTCGAACAACATCAGGCAGTTCGGGTGTATGGTCCCCTACCGGGTCTAACTGCGCCAACTATGAATTTAAGTATAATGCCTTGTATAACTCTAATCTGAACAGGGCGACAACCGGCTGTGGCACCACCCTTGATCCGACAAATCTGGCAGATACCGCAACTCTCGATTTCAATACCAGCTCATATATAGCGAATGCTGGTAGCCGCTTGATCAATACGGGAGATCCTACACTCTCCGTTCCTGTCGGCGGCGGCGCTCGCTCAGACGTCGGTGCGTACGAGAACGGCGCCGGTACTGCCTGGCCGTATGATTTCCAGACTCGCGATACGACCACGTCCAATCTTCCGATCCTTGATTGGGGCAATAACTCCTCGGCGAATATAAACCTTGCTCCTCCATATGGATTCTCCTCACAAACAGGGTATCAGTGCCAGATCGACAGCACGATGACATTCAACAGCCAGGGATTTGCAAAACCGCTCTATGACTCAGGAGCACCAAACACGAGCACGGCCACTAGCTGTCAGCCCACAACCTCACTGCCGAACGGAAATTATTTCGGACGCGTTCGTTTTAGAAATGAGGTTACCGCCATTACTGCATACACAGGCGTTTGGAGCGACCATTATTATAAATTCAGCGTCGGCAGTACAAGCGCTCCGGTGTGTGGCAATGGGATCGTGGAATCAGGAGAGCAGTGTGATGGATTCAATCTGGGAGGCGCATCTTGCACATCGCAAGGATTTACAGGCGGAACATTATCTTGCTCAAGCTCATCATGTCAGTTTGTCACCACCCAATGTACGCAAACAACTGGCTGTGGCTCGACGCCGGCTGCAGGCACTCCTGAAGGATGGGGCGCTAACACAACAGGCGGCGCTGGCCAGCCGATCATCTGCGTGACGAACCTGAATGACTCAGGCGCAGGAAGTCTACGCGAGGCGGTCACTGGAAGCAACCGACGCATCTACTTCAGCGTCGGCGGCACGATCAATCTGCTCTCTCGGCTCGATCTGCACAGCCAGAGCAATGTCACTATTGACGGATCAACAGCTCCTGCGCCAGGCATCACCATCTCGGGACAGCAGTTCGAGATAAAAAGCTCAAGCAACATCATTGTGAGACATCTACGGAGCCGCAACGCGGTGAATGGCGGCGAGAACACGCCCGGCTTCGCCATGTGGTGCCCGATTGGCACCTGCAGCAATTTCTGGTTCGACCATCTGTCGATCTACCACGCGAGCGATGACTCGATCCTGGTATACGGGGGCATCCGAGATGCAACGATCTCGAATTCGATCATCTATGAGGCTGCGACGACACCCGCCGATCCCTTAAGCACCGAGGGCATGCTGATCTCCGGAACAAGCGGCGCCTTCGCTGACCGCATCAGCGTGCATCACAATGTGATCACAAAGAATCATGAGCGAAACCCCTCGATAAGCGGCGACTCAGTTCAAACAGGTGGACCCACGACCGTTGATTTCCGCAATAACGTCGTGCACAACTGGGGAATCGGCGGATACGGCACGCGCTTCCGCTGGAACGCGACAGGCAACGCCGTGAAGAACGTTTACTTCTCCGCGAATTCGCCGACGTCAGCGATCACTTTTGAGACGCCGTATCGCCCGGTATACCTGAACGGCAACTACGAGCAATCCGGTGTATCGATCAACATCCTGAGCACTTCAGCGACGCCGATCACTGCACCATCGATCACCGAGAACACGCTCGGTGAACTGAGATCGTCCCTCGGCAGCAATCCGCTCCTCGATACCGTCGGCGCCTCCCCCCGCGACTCAGTGGATACGACAGCGATCGCGGCGGTTGCGGCCGATATAGTGAGCGGCGGCACCCCGCCTCCCACTGTCATCACGACTTATCACGTGAGGACTGACGGAAGCGATACTGCGTGCAACGGCGGGACGAATGCAGCTTCATCAAGTGCACCGAACTGTGCGTTCAGAATGATCCAAAAAGGAATTAACACGATGTCAGCCGGCAACACAGTACTCGTTCACGCGGGGACATATGGCGGACCGGGGACAACGTTCTCAAGCGACAATTTGAACGTACTCGGCCTCATCAATGGAAAATCGGGCGGAAGCGCTTCGAATCGCTACACCATAGCTTCTGCGCCAGGCGAAACAGTACTCCTCGACGGCAATGCATCAGGAACGCTCGATACGGCCTTCTTCATCTACAACACCACGAACGTCACGATCGAGGGTTTCCAGATCACCGATTTTACAGGACGAGTACGCGGTACCCTCCACATAGAAGGGAACTCGAATGATATCGAGATCCAGAATAACACCTTCAGCAATAGCACGGATTCAGCAGGCGAAGTACACATGAATGGGTGGGCAATGATGAAGATCCGGAGCAACGTCATCACGACCAACGCGGCCATTGCAATATTTTCATCAGGTCCTTCTGGCGGAGTTGCAGCGACGAACAGCGAGGTATCCAACAACACCATCCTCCAGACAAAAGATGCGAATAATGCACAGGGGAATCTGCGTTCACTCTTCATCGTCAGAAATAGTGGGGTCAAGATATTGAACAACTACATAGCGAGCATAGACGCGGCAAAAGATCCTGATAGCACCTCGATGTATATACGTGATAATACTGATGTGCAGGTCAAAGGAAATGTTGTCTCAGGTTATCTCCAGGAGATCATCTTCCAGGACTCAGGCCCTGCCGACGGCGTCACCGGAAATGACGGCCAGAATCAAGAAGAAAAACATATAATTGTAAACAACGTCTTCGATGGGACGGGTGTTCCAGGAGATCAGGTGACTTCAATGTTCGGCTCAGAAAAATCATGCGACGGATGCGTGTTCGCAAACAACATTTTGATGAATTTCGACACAGGGTGGCGCGTGGACAACAATGCTCCCTCTGCGTTCCCGAGCTCAACGCTTATCACCAAAAATGTATACTACAATGTCACGCGACACTTCCTGCTCGCAAGCGATATTACCGAGATCGGCAATATAACATCGACTTCGCTACCGGTCACGGCTAACGGCTCGAAGCCAACGCCTTACTTCTCGTTGGCCTCGGGATCATTGGCTATCAATTCCGGGGACAACACCTACTGTGCCTGGACTCCGTCCGACGGCCAGTGTGATATCGGCGCGTACGAATTTACCGGCACTCCGGTCTCGGATACCACTCCCCCGGTGCGGTCAAATGGCCTGCCGACCGGAACGCTCCCTTCGACAACGACCCAAGCGATCCTGAGTCTCTCGACGGACGAAAATGCGACCTGCAAGTATGGTACGACTATCGGTATCTCATACGTGGCCTTGCCGAATACTTTCACGACGACCGGCTCCGCAGTCCACTCAGTGCAGCTCTCGAACCTGACCTCGGGAACGAGCTATACCTACTACGTGCGCTGTCAGGATACTGCTTCGACACCGAATACGAACACGACCGATTACGTGATCAATTTCACGGTCGCAAGTGACACGACGCCGCCAGTGCG
>JBBTUM010000009.1:0-1260 GCA_038063795.1 Patescibacteria group bacterium
TCAAACGTTGGGAGAATGATGAAAGTGGGTATGCGAGCTGGACTGGGCGCGACAGTTTGTGTAGTGCTGCCATTCATACTTGGCACGTATATTGTCGGACCATGGTTGATGCCCGGGCTATCCATGAACACGTACTTGTTCATCGGAGCGACTCTGACCGCGACTTCGGTCGGCCTGACAGCGCGCGTGTTCAAAGACCTTGGCCGTATCCAGACGCCGGAAGCGCAAATAGTGCTCGGAGCGGCAGTCATCGATGATGTTATGGGTCTCGTTATCCTTGCAGTCGTTTCCGCCATTGTGACGGTGGGCAGCGTCAGCATTGCGTCCGTGAGCATCATCATCCTCAAGGCATTGGCGTTTCTCGTCGGTTCGATCGTGATCGGGCGCGTGCTTGCACCGCGGGTTGGACGTTTGTTCTCGACTATTCATACCGGTGTCGGTATGAAATTGACTCTCGCTCTTTGCTTTGGCCTGGTGTTCGCGTACCTGGCCGACTTCATCGGACTTGCGCCTATCGTTGGTGCGTTTGCTGCAGGGCTTGTCCTCGACCCTGTTCATTTCAAGTACTTCCGCGACCCCAAGATCGTCGAGGATGTACTGGCTGCTTCAGCGTCACTTGATGCGACTGATCGTGAGCGAATCTCTAAAGCATGCGAGGAGCACAGCCATCGACATGTCGAGGATCTGGTTGAGCCTATCGGGCATTTCGTGGTACCTGTTTTTTTTGTTCTAACCGGTATGGCAGTGCGACTCGAAACGCTATTTAATCCAGCTATACTTTTGGTTGCGTTGGGACTCACCATAGCAGCTTTCATCGGCAAGATCGCCGCCGGCTCTGTTGCAGGCAACGTCAATAAATGGCTGGTGGGCTGGGGCATGGTGCCTCGCGGCGAAGTGGGGCTTATTTTTGCCATCACCGGACGCGCGCTTGGCGTAGTCAATGACGAGGTGTACTCAGTCGTCGTCGTGATGGTGATTTTGTCAACGTTGCTGACGCCGCCGGTCCTGACGTTTCTTCTGAAGCGAGCATCATCAAAAGGAGAAATTATCGCCGCGCCGAAGGAAGAGCCAGCATAATCTCCATCTCTTATGAACAGATAGACCCGCAGACGGAGGCTGCGGGTCTTTTTTATAAAACCGGCTGCTCGAGGTGCATCGATCTGGTATACTGAAAAGGTGCTACGAAGCTCAAGCAGGTCAATCCCACCTCTCGCGAGAGGAGGGATCAAGCTTCCCCACGGTTCCAACTCGAGGTGGCCT
>JBBTUM010000010.1:0-10787 GCA_038063795.1 Patescibacteria group bacterium
CGAAAGTCATTCAAACCGGCTACCTTCAGATCGATGTCGAGAATTCGAACGACGCGGTCCGGCAGATACGCACTATTGCTGAGACACACAAAGGTTTTCTGATCAGTTCGAACTTCAGCGAGTCGCCGACCGGAGAAAGAAGGGCTTCTGCCCAGATCAAGGTTCCTTTTGATAAATTCGCTGCTGCCATCGATGAGATCAAGCAGGCCGCGCGTTTCGTTGCGCTGGAATCCATTAATTCTCAAGATGTCACGGAGGAGTATATCGATCTTCAGTCCCAGCTGAAGAACCTTCGCGCTGAGGAAACTCAGTATATCGGCATCATGGAACGAGCGACGAAGATCGAGGATGTGCTGAACGTCGCGTCGCGCCTTGCGGATGTGCGCGGTAGGATCGAGAGCATCGAAGGTCGGATCAAGTATTATGACGCGCGGACTGATTTTTCCATCATCAATGTTGATATGACCGAGGAGCGCGTGGTGACAGCGCCAGCAGACAAGTGGCGTCCTCTCGATAACGCGAAAAAACAGGTGCAGCTCCTCATTGTCCGACTTCAGGAGTTCGTAGATAACATCGTTGCGTTCGCTTTCTGGCTGGTGGGTGTCGTTCCGTATCTCTTCATCCTCGGGATAATCCTGTGGGTCATCAAAAAAATGATCTCCAGGCGTCGCAGCGAGAACGCACAAGACGCGACGCGTAAGTGATGAGGCATTGTTTCAGAAAGAGAAAGACCCGTGGCACGCGCCGCGGGTCTTCTTTAAGTCTCCTCCTGTACGCCGCTACTCTCTTAAGAGCGTCAGATTGATGATCATGGCGTTTCTTGCATAGTCGATACGGAATGTCTCGGGAATGAACATTGCTCTGGCGAGATGTCCGTTCTTCCGTACCCATTGCTGCGAGTGTGGGTCGATGGGCTGCAAGAGCTGTGCGTAGAGTTCGGCGAGGTTGATATGGTATTGCTTCGCCGAAAAAAGCACGGGTGAATAGATAGTCAGATCACCGAGCCGCACAAGTCCGTCTGCGGGATCGCCCAGATCACACTGGTGAAGTTCGAAAGAGCGCCGGGGATCAATACCCTCGAGGTTCACATATCGAAGTTCACCGGTGGCGTCACGTCGTACGATTCGAATGCGTATCAAGAGCTTTTCGAGCTGGTCGTCATCGATGACGGGTAGCTGCATCTATATACCCTCCGACAGCCAACGTGGTCACTGAATATCTCCCTACTCACGCTAGCTATTCAAACACATTCATCAAATATTGCAACGGGTATATACTGGTCCTATGGTGCGGACAGATAGGATCAAAGCTCTCTATGACGACCTGCGGTCACGACATGGCCGCCCGCGGGATCAGTGGCGCCTCTGGTGCAAGCGTCCGAAAACCATGCGGGAGCGAGAACAGATTGCGATAGAGGCTATCCTGACGCAGCACACGAACTGGCGCAACGTCGAGACCGTCGTCGCATCTTTGCGTAGGGCTCGAGCTCTATCGTTCGGTCGGTTGGTTCGGTTCGCGACTCGCCCCGAAACTCTCTGGCCGCTGATCCGTTCTGCTGGTTTTTACCGGGGTAAAGCACGCACGCTGCTCTCGCTGGCGCGTTTCGTCCGGACGTCCGGCGGCATGAGAGGTCTTTTGGAGCAGGATCCAGTGCAGCTTCGAAGCGAGCTTCTGGGGCTCTCGGGCATAGGGTTCGAGACCGCTGACAGCATTCTCCTGTATGCCTGCGACAAGCCCAGCTTCGTCATCGACGAGTACACGCGTCGTCTTGTTCGCTCACAGCGTATCGCGAGTAACGTGTCATACGAGTATTTGCGACAGCTATTTGAAAAAAGCCTGCGAAAGGACTACCGTGTATATCAGGACTTCCATGCACGTATCGTTATTGATGGAAAACAGCAATGACACATTGTGATATCACTGTGCGCGGCAATGTACACGGCGTCGGCTATCGATATAGCGCCTGTGAGAAAGCTCGAGAACTCCACTTAAGCGGCTTTGTTCGGAATGAGGCGGATGGGGCTGTATATATCGAAGTGGAGGGGCCGGAGGCAGCGGTCACTCAATTCGTAGAGTGGTGTCGTCATGGATCGCATTCTGCTCGCGTGGAGTCGCTTCAAGTACGTTCCCGCGACAACATCGAGGGGTATTCTAATTTCGTCATTTTGTGATCAAGGCTATGTCGAGAGCGCGGTTGTCTGTGTATTGTTTCAGTTTCGTGATCGGAAGTTTTATACTATTTCAGAGTTCTCTGTCGTCCGGTTTTGTGTCAGACGACTGGCATTGGCTGTGGGTGGCGCATGAACGCCGCAGCGCGTTGCCAGATCTCTCCGCGAACATCATAGGCGAGAGGACAGGCGGCTCATACAATCCGGTGAGTTCGCTCATGGTGAATTCGTTATTTCAAGCTTTCGGCCTTCGGCCGAGGCCTTTTCATGCGGCGAGCATCGTCCTTCATGGTGTGAATGCGTTCCTCGTGTATCTTCTCGCAGTCCGGTGGAGAAAGCTGTTTCCCGGCGCGGCATATGGCCGCGCCGCACCTTTCGTTGCCGGCGTTCTATTTTTGATATGGCCGACGCATGTCGAGGCGGTCGCATGGATGGCAAGTGTTCCTCATGTGCTCGCAACCTTTTTTTTCCTTTTCTCAGTGATTTTCTATCTCCAGTGGCGGGGGGAAGGGAGATGGTCCTATTTTGTCATTTCGTTGATTTCGGCCCTTCTCGCATTCGGCAGCAAGGAGATAGCGCTCAGTCTGCCTATCGTCATTCTGATCCTCGAGGCGCTCTATCAGCTGACGAGTCGCAAGCGCCTGGCGGCAAGACCGTTCGTCCCTGCATTTTGTTTTTTTGCCATCGCGCTTATTTTTGTCATCATGCGGTGGCAGGCAACAGGACTATGGCTCGGGACGTATGCGGATCAAGGGTTGATCATTCGGGTGCAAACCTGGGCGCATACGTTCCTGACTTTTTTTGAGGAGATGCTGACGCTTGGCACGATGAGGCAGGCCTGGTCGGCGTTTTACTTTGACGAGCCGCGTGTCACCATTTTGATATCGGTCATTCCGATCGCAGTACTCGTCCTGTTCACACTGCGGAGGAATCTACTCGGCATCGGAGCATTTCTTCTGTTCTTTGTTGCGACGATCCTGCCCTACATACCTCTTGGATTCAATCGCCTCTCTGCTGAAGGGGAGCGGTACACGTATCTGCCTTCGGTTTTTTTCATCTTGGTTGTTTCGCTTGTGCTTGCGAGGCTTCCGAAGCCCTTTGTCCGCTTTGCCGTTTCGGGAGCCTTGGTCGCTGTCTGTATCTTTCTCGCTGCTCCAAAGATAGACAGTTGGCACATCGCAAGCGCAGCTGCTCAGGATATCGTAGCTGATTTTCAGGATCACGTATCGCCTTCCGTCATGCGCTATGTCTTTGTACTGCTTCCTGACACGATCGGCGGAGCTCACGTTTTCCGGAACAATATCGTTGAGGCGATCCGTCTGACGAGCGCAGACGCTCCTCGCGATATGGTCCAGATCCCTGTGTATCTTCAGATGGATGCTTCCCAGTATCGTGATGAAGTCGTTCGCTGGCGATCGGACGATCGTGGGTATTTTGCTGAAACAGCGCCGGGCATGCTCATGATCACTGGCGTCGACCGCGCAGAGACGGGCCTCCTGACCTACGAACTATGGGGGTATGACTATGATGTTTTCAGCTCGGATATGGTCCGGATCCTACTTTCGGAAGAACTGCGGCAAGAGCTGATCGCCGGCACGGCGAAAATGCTCACATGGGACCGTGGCGCTCTCCGTGAGGTGCCGTACGATCCGGAGCCGTCTTAGTACTGGTAAATGTAGATATTGCGCCAGCGATCGTGCATTTCACGGACTGGCGTTTTTGATTTCAGAGGAAAATTGTATGAAATGACGTACGATCCGGGACGCGCCTCGCGCTCAAGTTTGGGTTCGAGCTTCTCGTGCAGCGCCTCAGGGAGACCATAGAGATATATGATGTCGAATTCGGAAAGATCCGCTGTAAAGAGGTCCCGGCGCGTGAGTGTTACCGGTAATTTTTTATACTTGAGCTGCAGTAAGCGTGAGAGCAGATAGGGTAGCGGTGAGAGCTCGTATCCATATGCGCGCATGCCGTATTTTCGCGCTGCCAGAAATACGATGCGGCCATCGCCTGCGCCAAGGTCTATGAAGCGCATCGACGGGGACGGCGCGATGAAGTCAAGCGCCAACCGCGCCATATGCGCGCTGCTGGGGATCCACGGCGCAAATGAGAACGCCGTCCGTATCATATAGAAGACGACGATGGCGACAACTGCAGCAAAGAGGATTATCCCCGCGAGCGGCATGGTTAGCGCGTATAGTTCAGCGGGTTAGTCTTTCTGCCGTTCTGTATGACCTCAAAGTGGACATGCGGACCAGTAGAGCGTCCAGTGGAACCCACCAGGGCGATGGTCTGCCCGCGGCCGACGCTGTCGCCCACGCTGACCAGAAGTTTCGACGCGTGGGCATAGAGCGTCTTGAAACCATTACCGTGGTTAATGATGACATTATATCCATATCCGCTCGTCCAGCCGGAACGCTCGACTTTTCCGCTTTCTGCAGCAAAGATCGGGCTTCCGGACTTGTCGCCGATATCGAGGCCTGTGTGGCGAAGGCCGAAATACTGCGTGATGCGCTGGCTTCGTATCGGCCAGAGGAATGTAGCGCCGCTGTCTTCATCCGGTGAAGCTGACGGGACGAATATATCCTTGATGACCGACGGCAGATTGCGAGATTGGGGTACGACGGCGGCTATCGTTGAAGGCTTCACGCCGTCGGGGATGATGAGCATGTCGCCTTTTTTTATATCGGACGCGTCCGCGAGCTTGTTGTACGATACGATCTTGTCGGCATCGACCTGATACTTTTTCGCGATCGATGCGACGGTTTCGCCCGATTGGATGTTGTGTGCGACGCCGCTCGTCGGCAAGATCGACAGCTGCTGGCCGGGACGTATGGTGCTGTACCACGCGAGATTGTTCGCCCAGAGGATCGTGTTTGAGCTCACCCCGAACTGTTCCGCGATGCCACTGATGGTATCGCCATCCTGCACGATATAGGTTTCCGCTTTGTCACGCCGATCGCCAAGGACTGCGTCCGTATCGGTGATGATGGGCGCGATAATGGCTCCTTCATCGTCGGTGATCGCGTATGAGTCATCTGCTCCTAGGGTTTCCTCGCCCGAGAGCTGCGCTGCATTATCGGTCGTCACCGTCTCATCTTCAAGGTAGCTCACGAGCTGCTGAGAGGACCCTTCGTTCACCGGGCCTTCCTCGTAGATCTCTATGTTCTCGCTGAGGTCAGGGCCGATGATCTCATTCATCAGGACGCTGGTCCTGAGCTCCTCAGCGCTCAAGGGTTTTGAAAAAATATTGCTGCCTATCGTAAAAAGGATGATGGTGACTATCGTCAGCCGGTACATATAGCGATTCAACCAGAGAAGTATCTTGTGCGAACCGGCCTGCGCGAGCGCGCGCGTCCTCTTGCGCGCCTTCAACACGGTGAAGTACCCGTTCAGCACGAGGTCGAGGGTCAGTAGTTTCATCAGTCGGGAGAGTCTCCCGAGTATCGGTTTTCCCGCATACCAAAAAAAACGACCGAGTGCGCGGCCGACGCGGAAGGCGCGTAAGAGCAGCCAAATAAGAAAATAGCGAACGCTGTTCCCGAGGCGATGAATAGTGGATGTACTTTCTGACCATCCGCTATTCGTTCCAGTCGCTTTCTCGCGGTACGTATTCCGAAATGGAACGAAATAAAGAATGGATTGTAGCAAGACTTACCATAGCATATCGTTTGCTCGATGTCTACGGTAATGGCTTGATTTCTTTGATTTTTCGTGTGGATGCTGCTAGAGTATAGCCGATGAGTGAACAAAAAAATTCATACGACCCGAGAGAGATCGAACAGCGCTGGCAAGCGCAGTGGGCCGGTTCGGATCTGTATGCGGCAAAAGATTCTGGAGCAGATAAAGAGTACGTTCTTGTCGAGTTTCCTTACCCGTCCGGTGAAGGGCTTCATGTAGGCCACTGCCTTTCATACATTGCGCAGGATATCGTCGCTCGTGTGAAAAGGATGCAGGGAAAGAACGTTCTCTATCCCATCGGCTGGGACGCATTCGGTCTGCCCGCTGAGAATTTTGCCATCAAAAACAAGGTAAAGCCGCAGGACGCGACCCGCAGGAACATCGCGAACTTCAAGCGCCAGATCCAGTCCCTCGGTATTTCATTCGATTGGTCGCGCGAGGTGAATACGACGGACCCCGCATACTACAGGTGGACGCAGTGGATCTTTTTGCAGCTGTTCAAAAAAGGTTTGGCGGAAAAGAAGGAGGTGCCAATCAACTGGTGCCCCAAGGATAAGATCGGTCTCGCTTTCGAGGAGGTCATAGACGGCACATGCGAGCGCTGCGGGACCGCGACCGAGCGACGCGTCATCCAGCAATGGGTTTTGAAAATTACCGAATACGCCGACCGCTTGATCGATGATCTTGAGACCGTTGATTTCCTTCCTGAGATCAAGCAACAGCAGATCAACTGGATCGGGAGGAGCGAGGGAGCGGAGATTGAGTTTAGGATAAAGAATGAGGAGTCAGATATAAAAGAGTGTCTGGTTATTCATGGCGTATCCGGCAATAAGAGAGAAAACTGGTTTCCGTGGATTAAGACCACGCTGGCGAAAGAAGGTTGGAAAGTGAATGTACCAACACTGCCAGCGCCCGACCATCCGAAAATAAATGAGTGGAATGAAGTCGCAGCTAAGGAGTTTAAAGCGGATTCGGTTCTGATAGGGCATAGTTTAGGTGCGCCTGCGGCGTTGAATTTGATTCAGACAGCTGGTAAAAAAATCGATACGTTAATCTTGGTAGCACCGGTAAATTCAATGCTGGATTGGAAATATTTAGGGTCGACGTATCCGTCAGTAGATTGGGAGGCGGTAAGATCATTTGCTGATATTAAATTCGATTGGAAGAAAATCACTGATCTTACTAAACAGATTGTGGTTTACTATTCTGATAATGATAAATATATTTCGGAATCATCGATTGACTTTTATAAAAAATATCTACCGCACGCAACATTTAAATTTTTACCTGGCAAGGGGCATTTTAATTCTTCAAGTGGCGTAACTGAATTTTCGGAGGTTCTGGAGGATATAATTCCCAAAATTAGGATTTTCACCACTCGCCCAGACACGCTTTTCGGTGCGACATATTTGGTGCTTTCACCTGAACACGAATTCATTGCCAATCACCAGTCATCAATCACCAATCGCGCTGAGGTCCAGAAGTATATTGAAGAAGCAAAGCGAAAGACAGACCGAGAGCGACTGGAGTCCAAAGAAAAGACCGGCGTAGAGCTCAAGGGCGTCAAAGCCATCAACCCTGCAACTAACAAAGAAATACCCATATGGGTTGCAGATTATGTATTGAGTACCTATGGCACAGGAGCCATCATGGCTGTTCCTGCGCATGATGAGCGGGATTTTGAGTTTGCGAAGAAGTATAAGTTGTCAATAAAACCTGTGGTGGCGTTAGTAGATCAAGAAATTTATACTAGCCCTTCATTCAAAGCAGAAAAAAATCAGGAATTGATTAAAAGAACAATTACAGAAGGCCTTGCTATGGCGCCAACTATGGGTGAAGGCGTTTTAATTAACTCTGGTAAATTCGACAGCATGTCGTCGGAAAAAGCCCGCGCAGCGATCACAAAAGCCGTTGACGGCGCCATGACCGTGCAGTACAAACTCCGTGATTGGATCTTCTCGCGGCAGCACTATTGGGGCGAGCCGATCCCGATCATTCACTGCGAGAAGTGCGGTTACGTTCCCGTGCCCGAAAAGGACCTGCCGGTGGCACTCCCTGACGTCGATCATTATGAGCCGACAGATACCGGCGAGTCGCCGCTCGCGAAGATGACCGAGTGGGTGGACGTTTCATGTCCTCACTGCGGAGGACATGCGCAGCGCGAGACCGACACGATGCCGAATTGGGCAGGTTCTTCGTGGTATTTCCTACGTTACACCGACCCGCACAATGATAAAGCCCTTGCCGACAAGAAAAAGTTGAAATACTGGCTGCCTGTCGATCTCTACAACGGAGGAGCGGAGCACACGACGCTTCACTTACTGTACTCCCGCTTCTGGCACAAGTTCCTCTATGACATCAAGGCAGTGCCGACGCCGGAGCCGTACCAGCGCCGTGTGCAGCACGGCATGATCCTGGGGCCGGACGGCCAGAAGATGTCGAAGTCGCGCGGCAACGTTATCAATCCTGACGCTATCGTCGAGAAGTACGGCGCAGATACCTTCAGGCTGTATATGATGTTCATGGGAGAGTACGACCAGGTGAAGATATGGAGCGATGAGAATCTGCAGGGCGTCTGGCGGTTCATGAAACGATTCTGGGACTTTATGTCGCAGGTTTCTATTAGCGAGAAAAGCGGGCTAGAGGAACTGTCGCTGGTCCATCAGACCATCAAACGCGTGTCTAACGATATGGAGCGTCGCTCGTTCAATACGATCGTGAGTCATTTCATGATCTGTCTCAATGGTCTGCAGAATACGAGCTCGATCGGAAAAGAGGCGGCTGAGGATCTTATCAGATTATTCGCACCATTCGCACCGCATTTCGCGGAAGAGATATGGCATACTATACTCGGACATACTGAAAGCGTGCATCGTGAGCATATGCCGAAGGTCATTGAGCGCCATATTCAGACTGCGGGCACGACCGTAGGCGTTCAGGTCGATGGAAAGGTCCGTGACGAGCTGACGATCACGGGTTCGATGACGGAAAAAGAGGTGCGTGAGGCAGTTCTCGCATTGCCCGCGGTCGTAAAGCACATGGATGGGAAAGCGATCAAAAAATTCCTCTACGTCAAAGGAAAGATCGTGAGCATCGTGACCGAGTGAGGTGCCGTTTGAACCGCAATAGTGTATACTGAAGTCTAGTATTTGCTCACTGCCATGGACGTCATCATCTACGAAGAAGAAAAAAAAGCCGAGATACTATCACAGGCGTTGGTCGTGCTCATGTCCGGAGGAACCGTCGTGTATCCGACAGAGACCGCGTATGCGCTCGGCGCTGATTTTTATTCTCCGCACGCGTATCGAGCGGTCTTTGAGATCAAATTTCGCACGCCGGGAAAATTTCTTCCGGTCATCGTCCCGGACTTGAATTACGCCCGGACACTGGTTCGCTTCACGCCGTACGCGTATGAGCTTGCGACACGGTACTGGCCAGGACCGCTTACGCTCGTTCTGCCGTTCCTGTACCACCGCGAGTGGCCGCACCACCCCGATCCGTATCTCGCGCTTCGCGTCAGCTCGCATGCGTTCGCAGCGAACCTTGCACGCGCATTCGGCAGACCGCTCGTCTCGACCTCGGCGAATATCAGCGGCAAGGCGCTCTGCTACAATGCCGCCGGTGTCATCGAGCAGCTGAAACGATCAAAAAAACGTCCCGATCTCATCATTGACGCAGGAAGCCTTCCGGAAGTCGAGCCTTCTACTATCGTCAAGATCGATGACAAGATGACGAATGTCATCCGGAAGGGGCCCATTAAGCTGCCAAAGAAATAGCCGCTATGCTGAAGCGTCTCGTCGCGTCGTTCCTGCCGAACCACATGCGGCGTGAGATCAAGGAGCTGTTCGCCTCGACGCTCATTTTGAACTTCGGGATCATGATGATCCAGCTCTTTGAGCCGATCTATCTGTATGAGATCGGTTACAGCCTGCTCTGGATCGTCGGATTCTTTTTTATCATCTACCTGACGTATTTCCTTACACTGCCGATCGGCGCGAATTTCGCACGAGTGTACGGATACGAGAAGTCGCTGGTCGTGAGCAGCGTCATACTTGTCCTGTACTATATCGTTTTTTATTTTATCCGCGAACTTCCCCTGTTGTTTTTCATTGCGCCGGTCATCAACGCGTTGTACCGTGCTTTCTACTGGCCTGCGTTTCACGCTGATTTTGCGCGGTATACCCAGCCGGACGAGGAGGGCAGGGAGGTCGGGAGCGTCTGGGTGGCGATCGCGAGCGTCGCGGTGCTCGCACCCCTCACCGCAGGCGTCATCCTTGAATTCTGGGGTTTCGGCGCGCTCTTTGCCTTCGCCTCGGTGCTTTTTGTGCTGTCGAACATACCCTTGCTGACCACGAAAGAGGTGAGAAAGGCTGAAGAGTTCTCGTACCGTGAGGCGTACCGCATACTCTTCGCGCGAGGTATGCGTAGACGCTTCTTCGGATATCTTGGTTATGGCGAAGAAATTATTGCGGTCGTCGTCTGGCCGGTATTCCTGGCCGTGGTGGTGGTGGATTTTTTGAATATCGGCGCTATCGTTTCACTCGGGCTCTTCATATCGGTTGCGGTCACGCTTTCGATAGGAAGACTCGCCGACCTGAAAAATAGGCATTCTATATTGCATGTGGGTTCGATCGTTTATTCGGTGGTCTGGTTCTGCCGGCTCTTCGCGCGCACGGTGTGGGGCGTGTTTTTGGTCGATGCGTCATCGCGTGCAACAAAAACAGTGATCGAGGTGCCGCTCTACGCGCTACTGTACGATCGAGCGAAGCACCACAAGATCATGCAGTCGGTCGCTTTTTTTGAGCTGACGCTCGTTCTAGCAAAACTCTTGACGCTCTCGGTCCTTTTCGTGCTTCTGCTCTTCATGCCTGATGGCGTCGTCTATCAGACCGCGTTCGTGCTGGGCGGGCATGGCGACTCGATGGTGCCGCTGATCCGCTA
>JBBTUM010000011.1:0-2288 GCA_038063795.1 Patescibacteria group bacterium
CCGATATTCGCGGTATTGTATCCGTAGCCATTATCGGCAAACTTTTTCCAGTTGTCCTTGATGTTCTGGATGCTGCAGTCTTTCGGTTTCTGCGGACGCACGGCGTCAAGCAGTTCGAGGCTCAGGCCGAGCTTCAGCTGTGCCGTCGGATTGCAGAGGTTCAAGCCCAGCTTATCGAGGGAGCTTTCCTCGGAGAACTCCTGTAGAAAATCTCCGAGCGCCGCCTCACCGGTGTCCCGGAGGATCTTGCCGGGAGACTCGCGTCTGACCAGCGGCTTCCCGCCCGGAGCATAGCTTGCGACATACTGAGCGGTCTTCTGCGCCAAGGTATTGATAAAACGCTGCGACGCCATATCAAGTGCTGCGATACCGGCCTGCTTCCAGATGTTGGTCGATGTTTCCTCGACCTCAAATTGCTTTATCCACTGCACCAATAACGTCGGGATCTCGACGACGAAAGCCTCTGCTCTCCGCGAAGTTGTGAGCAACAGAGCCCCTCCTCCGATGATGATCGTGAGACCGATCGCGATCGCTATTTTTTTGCCTTTCGAAAGATACATTACCGCAGCGTCCTTAATAATTCCCCGATCTCGTCGTTGCTCATGCTATAGACCTCCTCGGCCGGCACTCCGAGCTCAATAAGGAACAGCCTCACCTTGTCGAGGTCTATCTCCTCGCCAACTACGGGAGTCGTCGTCGCCTGGGCAATCTGCTCATCCTGGTACTTCAGGCTCTCTTCGAGGATGATCAGGAGGACATCGTCGTCGAGCTCGGCGAGTTTCTCCGGGTCAAAGCCCTGGTCCAAGATGATCTGTTTGAACTGCTCGATGGTCTTTTCCTTCAGCGTCACCTGTGAACCAGAGAACTGAGGGAAAAGATCCGATATCTTTGTATCCGGTGTTATCAGACGCACTGTCCGGCAGTCCTGTCCCCGTGGACAGTTCGGATCTGTACCTGATTCGACCTCGTTCTGGTCGCCCAGACCGTCCGAATCAGTATCGGCTATATAGGGACTTGTCCCATAGAGATTGATCTCATCAAAATCATTCAATCCGTCCTTATCGGTATCCGTATTACGCTGCTCCGCCGCTTGTAGGTCTGCCGACCGCGGAAGAGAAAGCTCGGTCGCAGCTCCCCCGAGGGGACTGAAAGCGAACGGCGAGGTGATCTGTTTCTTGATGTTCGCCATGCCAAGCCCAAGCGAACCGATGCCGACAAGCACCACGAAAGAAATAAGCAATTTACTGCTCATTTGCTTGCCTTGGCGGGGAGATTGCGGTGTAGGGCTTTGTATTTTTGTTGAGTCTGGCATTCCGTTCGCGTGTGCTACCGCTCGCTTAATCTAGCAAAAAAAATTCAGTACAATGTGAAAATATTATAGCATATTTCCACTGCCAGTGCCAATATATTCAAATTCACGATCTCGGTAACTTAAAGGAGCCTCGCGAGCGAGCGCCATTGCTCTTTCGAGAGGCCTTGGGCGCGGATGTTCTCGTCAATGCCTGCCTTAGTAAAGGCCTCGTGAACGGTCGCTGCGGGAACCGCGAGGCCCCCAGCAAGATTGTTCACCAGCTTCTTCCGTTTCGCGCTGAAACCGATGTTGATAAGTTGCCACACTCGCTTTTCGCTCTCATCATAATTCCATGAATGTATGTTCGCGATGCGAAGGAGCGCGGAGTCAACTTCCGGTCTTGGATAAAAAGAGCTTCGCGGAACCTCGAACAGCACCTCCGGTACACCATAGAACTGGACGCCGAGCGAGAGCTTCGAATGCGCGCCTGGTTCCGCGACGATACGCTGGACAACTTCATCTTGAAGTAGAAAAATCGCAGCAGTTGGCAGGATCGGATACGACATAATGTGCGAGAGCAGCTTCCCGGTGATATAGTAGGGGATATTGCCGACGATGGAGTACGGGCTCGCTGCCTCGGTGAGTTTCATATGTTCCTGCACGGTAGCGAACGGAAGTGAAAGGATATCTCGGTAGAGAACGGAAAGGTTCGCATTCAGCTGCACCAACTTATCCAGAAGCGGCTGAAAACGCCTATCGAGCTCGATCGCAAGCACAGGCCGTGTCTCCATACACAGGCGAGACGTCAGGTTGCCGATGCCTGCGCCGACCTCGATGATCGGCCCAAGAGAGCCCACAGAGACCGCTCGCGCTATGCGATCGAGAGCGCTGTCATCGACTAAAAAATGCTGACCCCGCGTTGTGTCGGGCACGACCCCATACTTCTGCAGAAGAAATTTTGTTTCAGGAAGCGACATGGCCTAGACGAGCATGTAGA
>JBBTUM010000012.1:0-9673 GCA_038063795.1 Patescibacteria group bacterium
GAGCGACTGACGCACGAACACGGTACACAGGTCAAGATCGACGGCTTCCTGAAACCTAAACCTGAAACGAACTAGTCCCCCGCAAAGGAGCGCGCCACGGCACGCTTCCGCGAATGGGGATCCAGGATCGCCTTCCGGAGGCGGATGCTTTTCGGCGTTACCTCGACAAGCTCATCATCGCCGATGTACTCGAGCGCGTCCTCGAGCTCCATCTCGCGAGGCGTATCCAGCGCGACTGACGCGCCGTCACCCTTGCTCCGCATATTGGAGAGTTTTTTCGCCTTGCAGGGATTGACCTCCATGTCTTCTGCGCGCGCGTTCTGTCCGATGACCATGCCCACATATACTCGAACGCCCGGGCCGATGAAAAGAGACCCGCGCTCTTGCAGGTTGGTAAGCGCATAACCCATGCTCGTCCCTGCCTCCATGACAATAAGCGAGCCGTGGGGCTGCGATGCCAAATCCTCTATCTTCCGGCGATAGCCGAGCAGGAGAGAATTGATGATGCCCTGACCCTTCGTATCGGTAATGAATTCATTCCGGTAGCCAATGAGTCCGCGGGTGCTGACCTCGAAGTCAAGATAGGCCGTCCCGTGCTCAATGCGCATGTCCCTCATCTCGCCGCGTCGCCTGCCCATCTTCTCGATCACGATCCCTGAGGACTGCTCGGGGCATTCGATGGAAACAAGCTCAAAAGGCTCATGGGTCTCCCCGGAAACGTCTTTGAAAATGACCTGCGGCCGAGAGACCTGAAGCTCGTATCCTTCGCGCCTCATTTTCTCTATCAAAATAGCGAGGTGGAGCTCCCCTCTGCCCGATACCACGAACATGCCCTCGCCTGCAGCACGATCCACGCGCAGAGCCACATCATTCTGTAGCTCACGCGAAAGCCGCTCATCGAGGTTCCGAGAGGTCGAATACGTCGCCTCGCTCCCGGCAAAAGGAGAGGTGTTCACGCCGAAGGTCATCCGAACGGTCGGTTCTTCGATGGAAAGTGGTGGAAGAGCTACAGGTTCAGCAGCATCTGCGATGGTATCGCCGATCGTTATCTCTGGAATGCCGGCGACGACCACGATCTCACCCGCACGCGCCTCGACTATGGAAACTTTCTCGAGGCCTTTGAAGGTCAGAAGCCCGGTCACTTTCGTCGGCGTCATGGTGCCCTCGCGGTTGATATGGATGACCTGCTGTCCGTCGCGAAGAATTCCGTTCATGACTCGGCCGATGCCGACCTTACCTTTGTAACTGTCATACTGCACGTTCACGACCGATGCCTGAAGCGGCTTCGTCGGATCTCCGGAGGGTACCGGCGCTTTCTCGAGAATACAGTCGAGGATCGGAGAGATATCCTTCATGGTAGACTGCTCAGGTTCAATGCCAGCGACGCCGTGCAGAGCCGACGCATACAGAACGGGAAAATTCGCCTGTGCATCGGAGGCTCCGAGCTCGACAAAAAGATCGAACGTATGATTCAAGACCCACTCAGGACGCGCGTCCTTGCGGTCGACTTTGTTGATAATGAGAATGATCGTATGCCCGGCGTCGATCGCTTTTTTTAGAACGAATTTGGTCTGAGGCATAGGTCCTTCTTTCGCGTCCACCAGAAGCAGACAGGCATCGACGAGGTTCATGATGCGCTCGACCTCGCCGCCGAAATCAGCGTGTCCGGGCGTGTCCACGATGTTGATCTTCACGTCCTTCCACACGATAGAGGCATTCTTGCTGAAAATGGTAATACCGCGCTCGCGCTCCAGCTCATTGCTGTCGAGAATGGTCGTCCCCTGCGCGTCCGCGTCGCGAAAGGTGTTCGACTGTTTCAAAAGCGCGTCGACGAGCGTGGTCTTTCCGTGATCCACGTGCGCGATGATCGCGATGTTTCGAATTGCGGCTTGTTTGTCATGCATATAACTGGAACAGTATACGAGAAAAATAACGCATTGTCAACACTTACGTGGGCAGATGATACCTTAAAAGAAAAGGGCCCGCGCACTCCCTGAAAGGGAGATGTCGCGGGCCCGCAGCCTGGGTCATCGGTAATAGACGTCAGCCATGCTGAAGCACGGCGTACAGATGCACGTGACGACGAGATGCTCCGCGTGTTCGTTCCTGAACGCATGCGCTTCTCCAGGATCGACCCGGATCCAGTCCCCTCCCCCGATCAGGTGAGGGACGCCATCAACCTCGAGCGTGCCCTCGCCCTCGATCACGAAGATCCACTCGGTCGCTGCCTTGTGGTAGTGAGGGAGCTTCCTGCGCTCCGGATCGGAGAGGACCGAGCCAAAGGCGACGCTCGCAATGCCGGGAAACTCATACGCGACGATCCGCGCGCCGTCAAAGCAGTCGGTGACCGGAGGCTGCACAAACGGAACAGGCGTCACTATCGGATCTTTCCACGCGAGGTCGAGATGAACGTCATTCGGATCGAACGGTGGAGCGGCAAGCACCAGGTGTTCGAGACGCGTCAGGCTCGTGTTCACGAGCTTATGCCGTTCATACGGACGGATATGCACTGCGTCGCCCGGCTGCACGATGAGAATTTCTTCACCGCGGATCAGATGTCCGGTACCACGCGTGATAAGGTAGATCTCGTCCATCAGATGGTGCTCATGCAGGAGCGACCAGGCGCGTGGGTTCATGAGCACGTGCGCCATCGACCACAGGGGCGTCCGGTCGATCTCTCGGAGGAGCTGCTCGCAGACGTTTGCCGCGAGCGGCAGTTCGTACACGTTCGTCTTTTTCATGATGTGCAGAAGCTCCTTGAAGGAAACGGGGCCGGAAACAGCTCCGTCACTTCGAAAATGATGATTCATCCAGCACAGTGCCGCGCCCCGCGAGAAATTCCCGGAGCGCACTGAGCGCGATACGACGATGTCCGCCGAGAAGATGGATCGCTCTGAGCTTCCCCGACCGTGCCCACTTCTTGACCGTGGTCGTGCTCACACCGGTGCAGCGAGCGACATCTCCGGTGGTCAGGAGCCGATCCTTAGAATCCCGAGTGTCGATCACCTCATCCTGCCGGAGACCTGTCTCATGCGCCAGACGATCGAACTCTTCCTCGGTGATACGGAAATGCCCGCCAGGAGTTCGAAAGGCGCGAAGCTTGCCCTTGTAAATCCACTTCTTGACGCAGTTCACGGTAACTCCGAGTAGCTGCGACACCTCTCCCGTGGTCAAGTTCTTCCTCAAAGCCTGCATACGCACACCTCCTCTGACTGCCAGACTATGCAGCCAACGATAGGAACGTCAATGAACGAAGAAGCTTCATCCTACCGCCCGCGTCGCACAAGCGTCAAGGCACTTGCAAAATAGCCAAGGATGCTGTAAGAATCCCTCTTAAGCTGCGTGATATAAAGAGAAAACATTCGAAAAATATGGACATTTTTAAAAATAATGAACGAATGATAGCCGCTTTTGGCATCTGCCTCATACTTCTCGTCGGCGTCATTCTACTCGAACGCAGTGAAAACAAGCAGACCGATACGGCAGCGCCGTTCTCGGATGCCATTCTTTCGCAGCCAATATCAAATGGGGAGGACGAAGCATCACTGTCAGGCACTCAGACAAACCCTGCTCGCGGTTCTCGTTCCGCAAGCGGAGAATTCACGACGACCGCCTTCGGCGCGAACGACGACCCACGACAGGTAGACACGTATCAGATCGCTACCGATAATTTCCGGCAGCAACGCCTGCAGTTCAACAACTGCACGGTGAACGCCCCCTTGAGAGGTGTTACCTTTACCGGCGGAAGCGAAATACTGCTCGAAGGTGTGTCGAACGATCCGCAGATCATTTCTCTGGGCGAAAGCCGCGTGACGCTCAACGGACATGACATCGTCCTTGTCAGGCTCCCGCAGGTAGAAGAGCCGACGAAGTATTCGATCGGCTGTGAGGTGAACGGGAAACCGGCCTACAACATCACTTCGATCACCGTATATCCGTAGGAACGAAAAAGGGCATAAAAACTTCTTCGCCGAGCGAGAAGTTTTTTGAATGTGAAACACCGAATGTACCTCGCCAAATTCACGTGCTATACTGACATTACTCATATGTTACAGGAGTCGACACGAGTAGAAGTTACCAGCGGCGGAGCGAACCTGTCACCGATACATGGGCCCCAAGCGCCAGCAAAAAAACCTTTCGACGCTGCGAGCTGGGGATTCTTTAATTCCTTCGTCGTTCTTGCACTAGGATACTGGCTGTTACATGTTGCCTATCAATACTACGTCCTCGCGGCCGGAACGCCGACGCTCGCGGTGATCAGGGCATCGGCATTCGCCGGAGCCACGCTCATCAGCGCCTCGCTCCTCACGAGCGTCATATTCAAATGGAAACCTCCGCTTGCGAAGCACTGGCACATCAGGCGATACCTCGGGGTCGCCGGATTCGTTTTCGTTGTGATGCATGTCATTGGCGTCACGAAGAGCGTCTTCGCGTGGGATTTTTTCGCCGCCTATCGCTTCTCACTGGATCCGTTCACCAATCCACTCATCTTCGGTGCCGTCGGTTTCTACGTTCTCTTTGCCATGGCAGCGACCTCCACCGATTGGATGCAGAGGAAGCTTGGCCGGAACTGGAAACGCCTGCACCGCTTTATCTACATCGGCTACCCTGCGATAATTTTTCATTTTCTCCTGACCAATCCCGCTGAACTCAAGACCGCGCCAGGCTATCTGCTGCTCGCCATTACCACAGTTACCGTCATGGGACAGCTGTACTGGTTCTTCAAAATTTCCGCTTCTAGGAAATTCAGATCGGTCGGTTTCTTCGTTGGCCTCGTGATACTCATCGCGGTCGTCCTCATTGCCTTCAAAGCATATCGATAAAAATTCATAGCGGGCTCCGTATATTTCTCAGTTGCGGGTTCGTCACGTGCGTATATTGCTGCGTGGTCCTGATGCTCTGATGTCCAAGAAGCTCCTGCACGTACCGCACATCGACACCGTTTTCGAGCAAGTGCGTCGCAAAGCTATGGCGCAATGAATGAAAGGTTGCGGATTTTTGAATGCCCGCTCTATCCAGCGCATGTTCAAATACTTTCTGAGCTGTCCGCGATGTCAGCCCCGTTAGAGATTTCGCCTCTAACGGGGCCAATGCACCACCTCGTTGGCTCGCAAAGACATAGTCACTGGCATCCTTTCCAGACATACGCTCACGCATTTCAATGGCAAGTTTTTCAGGAAAGATCGTTATCCGGTCCTTCGCTCCTTTCGCATCTTTCACATGAATCGTCAGCGCCTCAAGATCAATGTCCTGAACTCGCAACCGTACTACTTCGCTGACTCGCAATCCTGCACCATAGGCGACTGCAATGAGCAGCTTGTGCTTACGATTCTCTACACTGTTCAATATGCGAGAGATCTCTTGCCGTGTCAGCACAACAGGCAGGTGTTTTTCTCGCTTCGGGCGCCTGATGCTGGCGAATAGCTTCCGCTTCAGTACTTGCTGATAGTAGAATTGTAATGCCGATATGACATTGTTAAGCGAGGTATTCGAGTATCCCTCCTGAACCCTGAGATAGAGAAGATAGCCTTTGATATCCTGCGCCGTGACCTCTCGCGCCGATTTACCGACAGTAGCAAGAAACCTCCGGTTATGAGCAAGGTATCCCTTGATCGTCCGCGCGGAAAAACCCCGTATCACCAATTCTTGCAGAAGTGCGCTCAGGGGATGTGCATTTTGTGCTGACAGCCCCGATCTATTGGGTACTATTGAGAGCCCGAGTTCGGGCTTGAAATCGCTTTTCATACGCTTTTCTGATTACTATTTAGACCTGTACAATTTCGCTTAAATTACCTACTATGTCAATAGGTTCGTCAACGCACTGTTGTACGAAATTTTACTCAACAAATTTCTTTTTTTAGATTCGAGCCCTTTTGAAGTTTTTTAAACGAAAGGAGTCCCGTGCAGAATTGCATTCCACAGGGACTCCGACGAGAGTTGTTCTTTGCGCGGCACTTCAGAGAAAATTGGCGTACTGCTCTTTGTGGTATTTCTCCTCACAGGGCGATCCGAGACGACAGATGCCTCGACCATGGAACAGGTCACGCTCCATCTTGTCCTTAGCCAACTTGAACAACTTGCTCTTGGGGCTGACGTCGCCAGACGGTTGCACCACACTCTCGATGCCAACCAACTGTTCATGGCCTAGCTTACCACAGTAGTAGCAGGGCTTTGCCGCGCCATCAGCGATATAAAAGTACACAGTCAACTCTTTGCCAGACACACGAATATTCCGCTTATCGTCCACGGCTATCTCCTTTAGAAAGCTGCTCGTTGAGTGACAAACGAGTATCCTATAACCAACAATAAAAGTCAAGTAAAAACTACAAAAGGGCTCTAACATTAGTGAGATTTGTTGAGTAAATCTTCGCACAACACCGCGTATGCGGTTCGGTCGCAGGGTTCTTCTAAGGTCAATACAACTCAAGGTTGAATACAGAAGTAATAGTGGGTATACTGTGAATAGGTGCCCTCACCTACATTCGCGGTTGGTAGGGCTCGTTCCTCGCGACATTCTACCGCCCGCGAACGTCGCATACGCTGAGCAGTTGTACGAAATCAAATTTTTCTTTATTCTTTCACATATGCCAGAAATAGAACGAGGTCAAAACAACTTAAACCATGAAGAACGGTTAACCCAAGAACAGCAGACAACAATCGGTCTAGCTGTTTACCACCTTTCAAGCCACCCCCAGGAATATGACCGTGTATTGGAGCAAACCGACCCGGTACTGCATAGAGAAATTGCGAAATTGCTGATTCGTACTGGGCAAGCGCGTGAAATGATATTGAGCTTGCAATATTTTCAAAATTTAGACCCTCAAATTATCATCGACTTACTGATCGAGGGAAAAAAGTATAAAGGCGAGCTGATTACCCATAATTTAGATAAATTTGAGGGTCTAAATCACCAAGAAATTGCATTGAAACTTATTGGGGCAAAGAAAGGATGGGAGGTTGTCGAAAGTTTAGAACGATTTGAGAATTTAGATCGTCATGCAATTGCAATGGCCTTTATAGCAACAGGTCAATTTGCTCCATTGGCCGCTCACCTAAATAAATTTGAGGGTCTCAATCACCAAGAAATTGCATTGAAAATCATTGAAGCTGGGGGCGGCTTGAATGTAGAGGGATACATACATAATTTTCACGGTTTAAGTGAAGAAACCTTAGAGCAATTAGAAGCAATGAAAAAAGAAGCAGAGAAAGAATAAGGAAAATAAAAATTTGACATCGTACAACACCGCGTATGCGGTTCGGTCGCAGATTTCTTCTAAGGTCAATACAACTCAAGGTTGAATTTCAATCTAAGAGCGAGTAGACTGTCCTTAGGCGCCCTCTCCTACATTGCTTCGGTCGCTTGTGTGGCGTGGCTCGTTCCTCGCTTATTTTGCCACACCGCTTCCCTCGCAACGTCGCACACGCTGAGCAGTTAGGTGAAATGACGGTTCCCCTTTAAATTAAATAAATTTATGAAAAAACAATATTTCTTGCTCCTGTTTCTCGTGGTATTGAGTGCTGGTTGTGTTCAAAAAAAGTTGACCACCACACCATTAGGTAACGTGAGTAGCAATACAAATATTCAAAAGGGTGCTCAAATAAACACCGTGCCAGCTGGCTGGACAACATATCATAGCGACGAAGACGGATTTACAATATCATTTCCGAATCGATTCAGGTTCTTAGAAAGAAGGACGCCTGAATCGGCAAGCAGACAAACATTTTTTGGAGTAGAAAGTCAAATGACAAAGCAAGATGTCGCTTCTGGTGATATTTTCTTAGAAATCAAAGCTAATGAATGGGGTCATGACCTTTCAGGGTTTGTTAAAGACGGTTCACAGTGGACTAGAGTTTCAGGCGTTGACAGTGTAACGTTCAAATCTGATGGAATGTGTGGTTCTTCGCAATGTGCAATACCATCAGTAAACTATGTCTTGAAAGTAGGGAACAAACTATACGACGTGATTTTCTACAATGATCAAGAGATGGACGCTACGGAGCAAGAAATATTAGGAACCTTTACTACAACAAGTTAGTCGGGGAGGGGAACCGCCACATCACCTAACATCGCGTATCTGACTCGGTTAGAGGGTGATTTGTAATTAGTGATGAATCGTTATAGAATTCTGACATGAAAAATCATCAATCCATTAACTGGTCAGGCTATGGCAGAATAGCGGTCTTTATTGATGTCGCCAATGTGGTATACAGCCTGAAAGATCTTAACTGGCGAATAGACTACAAAAAACTCCAGCTGTATTTCAAAAACAACGCCAAACTGGTAGACATATATTTTTACTACTCAACGCACAAGGAAAACACTGGCCAGGCCAATCTTCTCGAGATGTTGGCTCGCAAAGGATTTAAGACGGTGGTCAAAGACGTCAAAGTTATTAAACGTAAAAATGATACACCGCTCTATAAAGGCAACTGCGATGTCGAGCTTACGATAGACATGATCGATACCATGGCTGCCTATGACACCGCTATTCTGCTCAGTGGCGATAGTGATTTTAGCCCACTCATAAAATATGTTCAAAAGAGAGGCAAAAAAGTAGTAACTGTTTCCTCGCGCGACCATATATCAAAAGAGCTTATTGAGGCTTCTGATAAGTTCATGTGGTTCAATTGGTTTAGAGATGACTGGAAATTGGGCTAAAATCACAAAACCCCGTGCCTTGCGGCAACAGGGTCTTGGATGATTTTTCTACCTCTAGTATACACTATTATCCATTTGTGTCAAATAACACATTACTACAAAGTTACAAATCACCCTCTAACCTCGCGCAAATTGTCTTCTCGCTGCGGTGGTGGTAGGATTATTTTACCACCGCAGCTTCGAAGCCAACTTCAGATACGCTGAGCAGTTAGGTGAAATATTTGGCGATACAATAGGCTTGAATTAAGAAAAAAAATGTGTTAATATAGCTATATATTCAGAGTAATTATGAAGCGCACTAAACAAATTACTACAGTACAACTACAAAAAGCAGTAGCCCAATCCTCGCGAATGGAAGGGCTAAGTTTTGTAACTGCACGAAAGAGTAAAGATATTATCAAAATTTTGCGAGAGCATGGCCGCGCATTCGCGATATCACGTCAGCGATGATACTGCGGGGGTCAGCAAGGGTATCTTAAAGAATAAACTTGGCATCAGAAGCAAGAAAAAGTTGGATGCTGCCGAAACGCTACTTCTCGCTGACACCTACACACATTTTTTTGCTCTCTTAAAAGAAGGCGAGCTTACGTTTGACCTTTCTTTATTATTTTCGATTCACCAATATTTCTTTACAACACTCTACGACTGGGCAGGGAAAACACGGGCTGTCGATATTTCCAAAGATGGTATGCTGTTTGCTCCGGTAAAGTATTTAGACCGGTCACTACAAGCATTCAAACTTACCTTACAAAAAAATCTGCCGAAGAGCGGTGATACCAAAGATACTGCCGCTCGAAAACTTGCTGTGATTCATAGCGAATTCAATGTTGTTCATCCGTTCAGAGAAGGTAACGGAAGAACGATTCGTTTATTTCTGGACCTACTAATCGGCAGTTTCGGCTACAATCCTATTGACTGGAGCAAACAGCCTACCACTCAATACATGCGTGCCTGCGTTGATGGGGCTTCGGGCAAACATGAAGCCATGAAGAAAATAATAAAGAAAGGTCTGAC
>JBBTUM010000013.1:0-1274 GCA_038063795.1 Patescibacteria group bacterium
TATCTGGCCGCTCCGATTGAATCGGCTGTTGGACCATTATCAGATAACTGGCGCTGATGCGCAGATGGTCGTTTATCGTAATGACGACGGTTATCGTCCGCGCAGCAACGTCGAAGTCGATGCGAAGGGATTCGTGTGTGACTATGCGAAGGGACGCCTTTCGCGTAATGCCAGCGGTGTGGATGCTGGCTTTATCATCATGAAGCGTAAGCTTGTCGAGGACCTTGTCACAAGTGAGAACGTGTCATTGGAGGCGACGTTGTATCCAAAGCTAGTTGCGCAGGGACGATTGTCGGCTTACGAGACGCGACATCGCTATTACAGTATCTCTTCGATCGAACGGCTACCCCAGGTCGAAGCTTTTTTAGCAGCGCAACGGACTGTTCTTCTCGATCGCGATGGCGTCTTGAACGAACGTATGCCGAAGGCTCGATATGTATGTTCCTGGGACGAATGGAGATGGTTGCCTGGTGCCAAGGAGGCGCTGCGAGATTTTGTGCAAGCAGGATTCCGCGTGGTTGTGATCACTAATCAGCCTGGCGTCGCTCGCGGCTCCCTTACCGCAGCTCGCTTGCAGGAGATACATGAGCGCATGCGTCAAGACGCGCTTGCTTGGGGTGGCCGGATAGACTCTGTATATTCATGTTTACATAATTGGCAGGAAGGCTGTGATTGCCGTAAGCCCAAGCCGGGGTTGCTGTTCAAAGCACAGCGAGAGCTTGCTTTGGACTTGACCCGTACTTATTACATTGGAGATGACGAGCGTGACCGTTCGGCTGCTGAGGCGGCTGGTTGCCCATATCTTCATGTTGATGTAGGGGGTTCACTTATGGATCATTGTCGTAACATTGTGACGCAAGGAATGGAGGTAAGTCGTATATGATCAAACGTGTATTGATGACAGGTAATGAGGGCTATATTGGCTCTGTCGCAGCAGCTTATCTAGCGGATGCCGGGTATGAAGTCACTGGTTTGGATACGGGGTATTTCCGTGATTGCACTCTTGGTACAAATGTCAGGCCCGTGAAGACCATCCATAAGGATTTACGCGATCTTAACCGTGATGACCTTGAGGGTTTTGACGCCGTTATCCATTTGGCGGCGTTAAGCAACGATCCGATAGGAAATCTTAACCGTGAATGGACGACGTCGATCAATGTCGACGGGACGAAACATTTGGCGGAATTAGCGAAAGCTGCCGGCGTACAACGTTTCCTGTTCTCATCTTCGTGCATCATGTATGGCTCTAAGAATGCGGATGTCGTCAACGAGCA
>JBBTUM010000014.1:0-1427 GCA_038063795.1 Patescibacteria group bacterium
CGTTCTGGATCTCTGGACAGGAGCTCCGCAATGCGCATCGTCTTCGTATAAAATGAAAGTGGCGACGGACCGGTCGAGACGATAGTCTGCGAAACTCCGTCAACGAGCAAGAGTCGCTGTGCCCCCTTTTCCACGACTCGTATCTCACCGTAGAAGCTCGGCGTCTTGTACAAGAGTGTGGCATCAGACGCGGCAGACAGGGGAGCGTCGGGTATGAGAAAAAAAGTAATGGAAACGACTGCCATCACGAGTGCCGCACGCATGTGACGGAGCGACAGGACCCAGAGCAAAGCTGTCACGATAAGCACCACGCCCGAGCCTGTCATGATCCTCGACACGCCGATGAACGGTATCAGCACGAATCCGACAACGAGCGCGCCCACGAGCGAGCCGACGGTGGACACGGCATAGAGACGCCCTGCCGTCGCACCGACCTGCTGCACGATCGTTGACTGGATCCGGATGGCCGCCGGCGTCATCATGGCAAGGAGCAGCAGGGGAAGAGTAAAAAGAAGCGCCGCGGAGAGCAGTGGTCCGTAGGTGATACCGAGCCCCCGGGTAACCGTGAGCGCCCAGGGCGCGAGCTTCGGGATCAGTATTGTAAAAAGCCCCGCGATAAAAATAGGAACGTACAGAACCGTGTACTGAGGTTTTCGGTCGGCGAGTGCTCCGCCAAGCGCATACCCGATAGCCAGGCTCGCGAGCGTCACGGTGATGAGCGAGCTCCACACGAAGATCGACGAGCCGTAGAATGGCGCTACGACGCGGCTGCCCGCGATCTCGATCACGAGTATGACACCACCAGTAATGAATAATGTCCCGTAGAGAAAATATCTCTGGAGCTCGTGCATAGTGTTCAATAAAGGGAGGCTTGCAAAACAACAAAGTCGTCCGCTGCCTCGAAACAGGTAGCTGCATTTGTTTTTGTCTTTGTGTCTGTTTTTATTTTATACCCTACTCGCTCTGCGGGCCGCCCAGCTCAATAACGATTGGCGCCCCCTGCCTGAAACGATACCGATAGCTCGCGCTCAGGTAGCCGTTTTTCTTCAAGAGAGCGACCACCTGCTTCGCGACCTCACGGTAATTCCGTTGATAATACACAATCGCGGGCTCTGCCACGGAAGCCTCGGAATTTTCGGCAGTGACCTGCGTATAGCCGGCTCCGATCATCAAATCTGCATCTCGCCTGCTGTGCCCGGAAGCGCCCCGGCGTTTATGACGATTGCCGAAACGGCAGCCGCTGCGGGTGTGAGAAGCGCATCAGCTTCGGAGCGCATGTCGTCCCAGCGGATATCCGAAATATTCCACCCAGCAAGAACGATATCCTGCTCCTGCTCGGTATCGATACTCTTCCTAAAAAGGGATTGCACGAACGCCGAACGCTGCAAAAGGAGCATGAGCTGCTCGTCATCGCGTTTCAGACGCAC
>JBBTUM010000015.1:0-9808 GCA_038063795.1 Patescibacteria group bacterium
ACGATCATGATTCTTGCCGTTGATGGAGTTATCAAGGCTGTTATTGGAGCGGCTGATCCAATAAAACCCAATGCCGTAAAAGCGGTCGAGCGATTAAAAAAATTAGGGATTGAGATCGCAATGATCACCGGCGATAACAAAATGACCGCAGAGAAAGTGGCTAGTCAAATCGGCATAGAAAGAGTGTTTGCAGAAGTGATGCCAGAAGATAAGTCTAGCTATGTCAAAAAGCTTCAGCAAGAAGGCAAATTTACCGCAATGGTTGGCGATGGTGTCAACGATGCCCCCGCGCTCGCCCAAGCAGATGTGGGTATTGCGATTGGCGCGGGCACGGACGTTGCGATTGAGACCGCAAAAGTCGTTCTTATGAAATCTGATCCTTTAGACATACTTCGAGCTATAACCTTGAGCAAGGCAACGGTTCGTAAAATGAAGCAGAACCTTTTCTGGGCTTCAATCTATAATGTCCTTGCAATACCGGTCGCCGGTGGAATCTTGTATCCGAATTTTGGCATTATGCTTCGTCCGGAATTTGCGGCACTTCTTATGAGTGTGTCTTCGATAATTGTTGCGACCAATGCCGTGCTCTTAAAAAGAGTCGAATCGCGTTTGAAAGAATAGCTACACGTTTTCCAGCGACAGTAAGTTTTGTAGCCGGAGAAGCACGCTCTGGCGCTGGCGTCGTGCATCAAACGAAAACACAGGCCGAAGCCGACAAAGGGCATTTTGATGTAAAAATAACCGAATAAGAGCGGCAATTCCCTTACCTACAGTTTTTACTAAAGAAAAGCAGCGCTACGCTATTCAAGGTATCGTAACGACCGTCTTGATCCGATTGTCCGCATACGCACTTGCATCAGCAAATGCTTTGTCGCTGTCATCGAACGCGTAGCGGTGCGTGATAAGGCTTTTAAGGTCAACTTTGCCGCGCTGCAGAAGATCAATCGCCGCAGGAAAAGAGAACGAGCAGGTCCAGGAGCCGAAAACGTTCAACAATTTTGTCCACATCACTTTTCTTTTTTGATTTAAACATTCTCATAAGCAACAACTCACGTTGATATTCTTTTGCTATATCAATACTACTTTCGTATCGTCCTCAAACAAGAGGATTTAGTCTACTCGCCAAAATTGTTGAACGTTTTGCAACGGGATATACACATCATTCACGAGTAATTAGTTGCACAGAGGCAAAAGATATTTTAGGAGAAGATAATATAGAAATATTGCCAAGTAATTCGCCAGAATGGAATCTCATTTGGGAGTTTTACCTAAACAACCGTAACATGGCAGATTAATTCAGAATTCGTAGTCAGGATTCTCTTTGAAAAAAGTTCGAATTTCATTCAGGAGATCGGAGCCAACGTGAAAGAGCAGGGTCAAAAGCCTTGCTTTTTCTATTAGGTTCGCTTAATAACCCCGGTTCTGGATGAAAAGACCAAAGAACATCGCGCGAGAGGTGTTTTTTTGTTTTTTGAGAAAAGAAGAAATCGCAGCCATTTTCGTCTGTCTTGGTTGGAGGCGGTCAGTCTTAACTAAAGAAAAGAGGGGTCATGGCTCTTATGAAGCCACGCCCCTTTTTAATCGCCGCGAAAGCGATAGACCCGGACCTTACGTGTGTCAGGGTAGAACTCGAGTGCATCCTTGATCGAGGTTACAATTAGGCGTCCTACTTGGAACTTTGACGTCAGCCAATTTTCACTATTGACGTGCATTACCCTTCCAGAGTGCTGGTGGACAATGCCCCAGTAGGGCCTCTCATAGGTGAAGGAGATGACATCTCCTTCGCGCAACCCTTGATCGTGAACCAACGAATGTGCATGTGCTACGTCCAGCGTCCGGAACGGTGTGAAGTAGGCTGACAGCAAAATCTGCATCGGATTGGTGTCCATAGAGAGGTCCGTGGGCTCTCCTTCCACCCAATCTTCCGGAGTCAGGCCAACACGCTCACCGAGCGAATAGGCATGACAGTTGAACCTTGCTGCTGGTTGTTTTCCGACCTCCACCCACTCTGTGCGCTCTTCGAGGATGAATGAAGGGCCTGTGTATTGGGTTGGATCTCCAAAGATCAGCTCGAGCAATGGGCTTGTGATAGGAACATGCGGCGGCAGTCGATCAATTTTGAACAGGATTACTTTTTTGCCCTTTACCCATTGCTGCACCCTTCTTACAAGTATGTTATGAGAAGAGAGAGCAGAGGGCAGGAGTATATCGTGTCTGCGATCAAGCGGTCGAAGCTCCGTTTTTTTCATGTACCTCCTCCTCGAGTTACCCCCGACCCTACTATTTTTGAAGGATTAAATCAAGGTCGTTTGCCTCCGGCAATTTTGCCTTACCAAAAGAAGAGCCGCACCCTCGTTAAAATAGAAATATTGACGCCCTACCGTGCAGCATGTACGGTACAAGTGAGTAACTGTTCTTTGAAACCCCTTCGCATAGGAGGACTTCGCTTGTTCAAGACACACGTAGCGAGCCTTGAGATAAAGGTACCATCGCTGAAGACCACGGTATCGCCTGACATAGGCTGGAAAAATATCACCGAAGAGATTCAAACGGTGATTCAACAGTCACATGTGAGGCGCGGAATTGTCGTGATCCAAAGCCAGCACACGACTGCAGGTGTCGTGATCAATGAAGCCGAAGAGGGTCTTGTCGAGACCGATCTGCCGCAGGCGCTCGCTCGCTTCTTCCCCCGAGGAAGGGAGTATGCGCACGACCGGGTCGAGCGGCTTCGCCACACGCCTGGTGAACCAGAAAATGCGCATGCTCATTTGCAGTGTATTTTCGCTACACCGGGATCAGTTGCGCTCATCATCGAGGATGCCAGACTGGCGCTTGGTGAGTGGCAGAGCGTACTCTTCGTTGACTTTGACCCGCATGATCGACCCATCCGCACGGTGCGGGTTATGATCGTAGGAGACACTGAATGAACTTTACCTTCACGGTTGCTAGGACAGCTGGCTTTTGCTGGGGCGTTGACCGCGCCATCAAAGGTGCAGAAGGAAAGTTACGTAAGGCTGGTGAGAAGCTGTTCGTACTTGGTCACCTCGTGCACAACCAGGTGGCGGTCAGTGACCTTGAGCGTCAGGGTATCCACGTCGTGCGACACATGGAGGAGGCGAGAGGAAAAGTTCTTCTCATCACAGCGCATGGTCGTGATCCACGTGAGATCAAGAAGGCACGGGCAATCGCGAGCGATGTGCTCGACATGACCTGCCCGATCGTCCAGGACCAACATGCTGCGGCGCTCGTACTGAAGAATGAGGGTCGTGCCATGGTACTCATCGGTACACGGTCGCATTCGCACCCAGAAGTAGAGGGTACGATCGGTGTGCTGGAGGGTGCGGTCACGGTTGTTGAGTCCCGCTCAGATGTTGAAGCGCTTCCCTATCCGCGCGGACAGGCGATCGGTGTTATAGCACAGACGACCTTTGATAATGATAAGGTCGATGAGCTCCTTCGGTGGATCTCCGAGCGGTACCCTGCTACTCGGTACATTTCTACCATCTGTGACGACATCGCTCGAAAGCAGATGGAGCTTCGTGAACGAGCTAGCGAGTTCGACACGGTAATTGTTATCGGAGACCGTGAGAGCGCAAACGCGACTCATCTTGCTGAAATTGCATTACACACGCTGGGTAAGACGACTCTGTTCATTCTGAATGAAGATGAGATCGATGTATCTCGGATCGCGGAGTCTGAAAAGATCTTTGTAACTGCTGGTGCATCCACGCCTGAAGGTTCGATCACGGGCGTAGTGAAAAAGCTCGAGGAAGTAGGCGGTGTTCGTTTCTAGAGCGCGGTCGGCGGGAACGTCGATCGCGCATTTTTTATACAAGAAGGATGTGTCAGGAAAGAGGCCCTACATAGGACCGCTTGCGAGCATTACTGCCGTCGAGGTGGGCCTGTTGTATATAATATGGTAGCTTGGACCTGCATTTTCTGTTACCATCACATTGTAATAGCACATCGAATCAAAAGTATGAATCCACGACAATTTTCTACGGGCAAAGCCATTGGCATCGTTGCAGTTGTTATTGTAGTCGCGCTGGTCTGGTGCTTCTTTGCATTGAGCAACTATATTTATCAGGAGAAGCAGGGCGACAGTTCTGGGACAGAACCCTATCGAGCAACACTGACCGGAACATACGTCTGCCTGCCGTACGCAGATACGAGCGTCCCGCAAACGGATGGGTGCGAGTTCGGTTTTCGTACAGACGACGACGGTTATTATCTTATTGATTTCAACCGTATGTCGCAGGCTGTGCCGCAATTGAAAGTTGGAGATCGCATCACCGCAAGCGGCCTGGTGACACCGGTCGAGTATCTGAGCACTGATCACTGGCGGAAGTATCCGATTGAAGGTATTTTTTCAGCGACTGATTCGCTGACGACCTCGCCCGTCAGTACCGGTCCTGACCCGAAAAATACAACATACATTATTGAGAACGAACGCGTACAGCTGATGAGCGGCGTCGCAGAAGTCGGAGTTTCACAGGTCTCATTTGGGAAAATCATTGTTCGATATTTCGGGAACGAAACGCGAGATGACTTCAATGAAGACGGAGTGGAGGATGTAGCATTGCTTCTTGTGAAGGACACCGGCGGCAGCGGGACGTTTTACTATGTTGTCGCGGCACTTGGCGGGGAGCAGGGATACAGAGGAACGAATGCAATTCTCCTGGGAGCTCGTATCGCTCCGCAGACGACCGAGTTCCAGAACGGTGAAATAATCGTGAACTTCGCAGAGAGAAAACCCGGCGAACTGATGACTACTGCCCCGTCAGTCGGAGTATCAAAATATTTCAAAGTAAGCTATGATGTTCTCATTGAGGTGTTGAGGTAATATGTAGTCCGCTTCTATTTTCTGTTGCCCTAAGAATAGGAAAGGAATAAACTTATGAATTATAACAAACTCGCTTCTCAAGAAATACTTGACGCAACCGTTAAGGCGCTTGTCGAAAAGGGCTTTGAAGTTTTTGTCGTAAAAAATGGTGCCGAGGCTTTGAAAAAAATTAAAGAACTGATCCCGAAAGGCGTCTCAGTCATGAACGGTTCATCTCGTACACTCGAGCAGATCGGCTATATTGACTATCTCGAATCCGGTGGTCATGGCTGGGTCAATCCCAAGGATGCGATACTTGCCGAGAAAGACCCTGCAAAACAGGCGTTTCTTCGGCGGCAAGCTGTACTATCGGATTATTACCTGGGGAGTGTTCACGCGTTGGCAGAGAACGGGGAGTTCGTGATCGGTTCTAACACCGGGAGTCAATTGCCGCATGTTGTCTTTAGCTCGCCCAATCTTATTTTCGTGGTGAGCACCAAGAAAATCATCCCGACGCTCACGGGTGCGATGAAGCGTCTCGAAGAGCATGTGGTGCCGCTCGAAGACGAGCACATGCGGCAACTCTATAAGATGGGCACCAAGCTCAATACAGTGGTCATCTTCAAGGGTGAGAGCAAGTTCAATGGCCGGACAATCAGAATGATTCTGGTGAAAGAGGATTTGGGGTTTTAGTCCCCAGCTTCTCTTCTTCGCGCTGGGAGCATTGTCGCTCTGGGGGGACCTTAGAAAAACGTAAACTATGAAGAAAGTGATCGCAAAATCAAAAATTTGCTCCCGCGGTCATAAGTACAGCGGCACAAGCTTTTGTCCTCTATGCTGGCCTGGTGGCTTAAAGAAGAAGCGGAAATAAACTATGAACTATTCCTAAATTTGGTGTGAGGGAAGGGCATGCATTTGAGGAGATTGCTATGAGGAGGTTGACAGAATAAGTGCCGCTTCTTAAGCTGCTGGTACCTGTTCATTATGGAGGGAACAATGGCGCAAGATTGCGAGAAATTGAGCGAGAACGCTCGGAAGATCTTCGACTGCATCAAGGTGCATTTCCCGCCGGGTCCATGGAACAAACCGAATTGGCAAGTCGACGGCATGGTCGACGACAACCGTTGGTATGACCTACGCAAGAGCGCAGATCGGAAGATGCTCATCGAGAAGCAGAAGAGCATGATCGGCTATCTTGTCGAACTGAGAGCTAGCGCCTATCGCAAAAAGAGCGGCTCGCTTGACGGGTTTACTCGTAGGCGTTTCTCACGCCACATACAAAAGGTTGTCGAGCTGCTGCTGCTCCTCAACGACCTCGACTTCCAGATCGAGACGATGATGGACATCGTCGACGCGCCCGTAACGTAGTGTCGCAGCACCGCCTGCGCGAAAGTCCTCATGGACGAGTAGCGCAGGTCTTTTTCTTTTATAAATCTAGAGCCCCTGACTTTATTTCCGATGGGATTAAAATACACTTGTTGCTTTTTGGAATCATTTTGGATAGGATAGGCGTGTAGTACTGGTTCTTAAACACCACAGCAGAGGAGGACGCGTAATGCGAACCGAGCAGGATATCCTGAAGTTCCTGGAAGAAGAGTGTTATACGGATCCGGCGACGAAGGACCCGTGCAAGCCCCTCATACTCGAGGGTGGAGTTCTGAAACCGAACCCGGATTTCGACCCGGCATTGCTGGCACACGAGAATCGCGAAAGAGAGATCGAGCGCCGCAAGAAACATCTCGGCACCTCGTTCTTCCTGAACTTTGATCCGTTCTGCGAAGTACACCAGATCGCAGGTGACCAGGGCCACAGGATCAGAGTGGACATAGGGCAGTTGCTGCTTGAGCGATTCATCCGCGTATTTTTCGAACAGTTCCCCATCGACGACCCCCCGCCTCTCCGATCGCTGGAAGACAGAGTGGAGGTCCGTATGTGTCAGAAGCCACGGCCGGGATTCGACAACGGCGAGGTGTATATCTGGCTTCGCGGCCTGCCGCTGAAGGAGGAATTCGTATTCGCAATGCTGAAACAGCTTCGCGATTCGCTCCGGCAGCACCCGATCCTCGTAACCATCGATGACAAGAACCACGAAGTCACCTTCTATGGCTGGGGATTCCGTTACATCTGACCCCGCATTCAAACAGAAGCCCCGCGCTTTGTTCCATGCGGGGTTTTCTGTTGCAGAGTTAGCACTCATCCGGAGCAGTATTAAATGCACTTGACCTTGACATGCGGGCTGGCTCTTTAGAAAAATATCTGATACACCTGTGCCTGTAGGCTCTTTAACATTAACGCATCTGTTTTTATGGGGATTTTGGCATATGAGCCAGATGGGGCGTATGGCAGCACTGACAAGCCCGAACACCGATGAAAGAATCGCAGCGCTGGAATACCTGTGGTACAGTCCGCGCGTGGCACATCCATATCTGCCGTTAATCGCCACTATGCTGGTTCAGGACAGCGATAAAGCAGTCAGATGGCGCGCAGCCGAGGTGTTGCGAATAAATCGCAGCAACAGCACAAGAAGTATGGACTCCCTCTTTCGAGCCTTGGGAGATGAACAGTATTATGTTCGCTTGCACGCTCGGTGGGCGCTCCGAGAATTGTCGGAACCAGAACACACTGAAGCGATTCTCGCGCAGCTGCTTCGCTGGAATTCAAACGAACGGGTGCGGCTAGACGCGATTAGAGAGTTGTCGTCCCTTGGGACTATGGCTCACGAAACGCAACGCATAATCGAACATGCGCTCCAGCACGACGAGTACCTCGACGTCCGTGAAAAGGCCGCAGCAGCTCTTGGCGCGTCGCGACACGAAAAGGGGTCGGTGATCCAACTTCTCATGCGTTTCCTCGCTGATCCAGCTCTTCCTGTACGGGTTGCTGCCGCGTGCAGTCTGGCAGCGAAGGACTTCGTAAATGAGAAGGTGGTCTCGACACTTCTGTCTGCGCTTGACGACCCTTGCAGGGCGGCTCAGGCGTGGAGTATGCTCATCCGTTGCTGCGATCTCGAACCGTCGCTCGTGGAATCGATGATCAAGTCGTTGCATCCAGATGATCTACATCGATTCAAATACGAGACTTTGGCAAGAGGCATCCTTCCAACCGTCGGGATGAAGATTTGGCATAAGGAAATGCCGATCGAGATACCGTCCCGCAGCGGTCCTCCAGCGGACGGATCCTATCCGTGGATCTGGGAAGATTTGGGCGTTTTTCACAGTTGGAAGGGGCACGGAATGTCGCGCCAGAGGACAGGATATCAGGTGTGCGTGCACGGAGACTGGTTTCCCGACATACATCTGATCCCAATTGTACAGATGATCTGTTTCCACAAAGGCGCCGAAGCCGCGATAGTACAGTCGCCGATGCATCTGGAAGGTTGCAATATCGGCTTTCTCGCACAAGGCGGTGGAACGATTGAGCGTTTGGACGGTATGCGAGAATTCGCAGATAAGCGTCCTAACGAGCGTATCGATTTCGCTCACGGTTTTATCAAGGACTTACGCACAACTCAGCTGCTTATGTTCGCGGGGCTCTCTCGCTACGTACCGCCGTCGGTGCGTTTCTCTGCCACCACGCGTGCAGCCGAAGCGTGGGATTCGTTCGTATCCAGTGTTCGCATGACGTTTGCGCGATATTCGTTACGAAAACTCACCGGGACCTCGTGGTACGGTTTGCGTGGTCGTCGGAGTGTTCGTTATGGATACCGACACGAGCGTCCTTTCACGCATATCGCCCAGTCGCTCGAGCAACTTGCTTCAACGCTGCATCATCCGCGTGGCTCCACCTTGCGCGATGAAATAACTTCGCTTGTTGAAAAAACAACTAGTGAACTCGAGACGCTGATACTACAATCTCGGGACCGTTTGTCACCACATGTTGCTCGGGTTATAGTTCCAAACTAAACTTCGTTCTTTTCAGAGAGCAGAAGAAAGGAGGGGCATATCGAGACTTAGCTGTTTCGTCGTCAACCATTCCTTAACAAGGAGCGTACATGTCACAGAATGTGAAAAGACTCACGTTGTGTGCTACAAAGGACGAACCTCAGTGCCCGGTGGTCGAGATCAGGTCGCGAGCGGTCATCATCACCGATGACTTCGGCGGCAGGGTCAGAATGACCAAGAAGCAGTTCAACCTCCTGCTGCAGAAGGGTCAGGAGACCGCCCGGAAGCGGTAGCGACCTGGGACGCAGAGGCACATCCGCTCCGATCGGTATCAAACCGGTCGGGGCGGCTTTCTATCTAAGCAAATTCGTTGATCAAAACGTCCTTTGCTTTTTTCCGACGAGCGGTATACTGACCCCATGAAATATACCCTTTTTTTGTCGCTCGTTATACTGCTTGGTTTCGGCAGTGTCGCTTCCGCCCGTACGAACTGCGACGACCAGCCAAAACCTGCCCTCGACTGTCCGACCGGATACTCGATGACCTGTATCCCTGTGGGCGGCGACCACTGGGGATGTGGCAAAGAGGTCAATGGACAAATTGTCGAATGGAGCCAGCAGCCGATCCCGACGCTCTACGAGGGAACCGTCTCGGACACGAATAATGCCTCTGCAACAGGCGTAGTCACACAGCCCAGTGAAAACACTCCGCCGCAAGCTTCGGATGATATTTCAGAAACGCGTTCAGTCAACGGACAAGACCAACTAGCTCCGACGCCTGTAACTTCCGAAGTCCAAGGCAAGAGCATTTCGAACACGGTTCCCGAACCGTCACCGGTCGCTCCGGATAGACCCGCGTCTGTAGCAACGCCTATAACCACGGCCACGACTTCTTCTCTTGCGCTGTACGCTGTGGTAGCTGCCGGAGCTCTTGCGCTGTTCTGGCTCGGCTGGCGCGAGTGGCTCAAGCGAAATAAAAAGTCGGGACCGACCGTTGCTCCGATCAAGGCTCGCAAGTGTCCGACCTGCGGCGGTTCAGGCAAGGTAAAAAAGCAACGGACGAAGACGGCTCCCTGCGGTCACTGCAAGCAAACCGGCCGGGACAT
>JBBTUM010000016.1:0-8177 GCA_038063795.1 Patescibacteria group bacterium
CGACATCGCCGCCAGCTTCCCTAACCGCTCGTCAGGTACTGCGACGACGCCGACATTTGGATCGATAGTGCAGAAGGGGTAGTTTGAAGCATCTACCTTTTTTTTCGTGAGTGCCTGAAAGATAGTTGACTTGCCCACGTTCGGAAGTCCTACGATACCTAAGGAGAAAGACACTTTGTGTTCAGTTAATAATATAGACAAGTCTAGTGAGAGATTACTAATATGTCAATCGTATAATTAAGCTGAGGGCTTTGTTAATCGGGGGGTAGTACTTTGATCCAAACGGGAGGCGAGTTGTGGTATACTAGAATAAATTAGGTATATGAAGCATGTAATCGTCACAGGTGGCTGTGGTTTTATAGGATCAGCTCTGGTCAAACAACTCAATCGCCATCGACTTGTGCCAACTATTATTGATATAAGGAAGCCCACAAGCTCATTGAGGGGGCTTGAGTTTAGATTTAAAATGATCGACGTGGCTGTAAGAAATACATCAATCACAAAGTTATTTCAGAATATCGGTCAAACGGTTGTGCACCTAGCGGCGATGCATTACATCCCAGAGTGCGAAATGCATCCTCAAGAATGTTTCAGAACGAATGTGTATGGGACTTATAATATTGTTGATCTTGTTAAAAAAAGCAGGGGCTCGCGATTACTATTTGCCTCCTCAGGCGCGGTGTATCCCTCATCATCAAAAAACCTGGATGAACTTTCTGAATTACAGCCTGATAGCATCTACGGTGAAACAAAAAAGCTTGCTGAAAGCATCATCCAGGGACATCTCAATGGACGCAACAAGATATTTAGATTGTTTAATGTCTACGGACCTAATGATAATACTCCTCATTTAATTCCATCGATTGTCCATCAGTTAAATAAGGGAGACGTGGTGAATCTTGGTAACTTGCACACTGAAAGAGATTATATCTTCATTTCCGATGTTGTTAGTTGCTTCATAAAGGAAATTTTAAAACCTCGCCCGGCACCAATATATAATATCGGGACAGGCGTGGGATCATCTGCCGCACGGATTATGTCCGAAGTTGAAAATATTATTAATCGGTCAATTCGTGTAAGGACCGCGTCCACACTTTTGAGATCCACCGATAAAGAACGTCTAGTTTCAAATCCGAGGAAAGCGAGAAATGATTATGAAATAAAGAATTTCATTTCACTTAACCAGGGATTATCAGCACTTTTAAATAATAAAGTATGAGGCCATTACCTTTAAAGGGTAAAAAACACTTGGAGTTTTTTCATTTTGATCAGAAAACAAAACAGCTTGTGCGGACTGCGCCAATGAAAAAGCTTAGAATTACCGTTGGCATAATTATTGATACGGATTTGAATATACCTCCAATAACGGGTGTAACATACCGCCTTTACTACTTATCGAGAGCACTTGTGAAAATGGGCGTAAGGATAAAAATTTTTTTATGTAATAGAAAAATATCAATGTACGACAAATCAGATATTTTTTCTGATGACTCGAATATTGAATTCCATCTAATACCCAAGGATATTTTCTATCATCCTAGGAAAATGAATCAAATTTTATCGAAACAGCGTCTAGATGTGCTGCAATTTGAGGATGCCGCCTCTTTTCTAATATATAGTGAGCTTGTAAAGAGATTGGGAATACCAACATGCCTGGAATTGCACGATATTGAGGCTACTCTTCTTGAAGGCCTCGGTTTTGCGAAGAACGATATTCTTGTAAATAAAGCGGCTACATCATTAGCTGCTTCTGAGGCAGACGCAGTTGTATGTATGACAAGAAAAGACAGGAATGAGCTCATTAATGAAATCGGTGTAGATACAGGAAAGCTCTTTCTAGTCCCAAATCCAATAGATGCGGCTACGTTTCATTACTATGGGCCTGATGCAAAAAGTAACACTCTGCTTTTTATTGGCAACATGTACTACTGGCCCAATGCTCGTGCTGCGTCAGTTCTAGTAAATAGAATCTTCCCTGAAGTGCAAAAAAAATATTCTGATGCCCACCTAATGTTAGTCGGGCTTATCGATCCTAAAATACAAAAAAAGTATGTCGCGAAAGGAATTGAGTGCCCAGGCGCCGTCAAGGATTTATCTCCCTATCTCAAAAAGTCGGTTCTTGGCCTTTGTCCCGTAAAAATTGGATCTGGGATGAAGGTAAAAATACTCAATTATTGCGCATCAGGCCTCCCAGTCATTACAACATCGATTGGCGCGTCTGGTTATGAAGATATCGAAGGGATTATGATCGAAGACGATCTCAGCAGACAGGCGAATACAATCATTACTGCACTTAGCGATAGGAAGAGATTGATGACCCTTTCGCAACAAATGAGACGCTCGATTATTGATCGTTTCGACATTGATAAAGTCGCAGGCCAGATGAAAACTATCTATGAGATGGCTACGTATATGAACGTTGGCAGGAAATCATCCAAGAAGAGATATGCAATTCCTAAGCCATTATGGCTTCGTGAGGGGCGAACCCCAAAAAGGAGGGCGGCTAAATATTTTGTTGTGAAACATGGAGTTATTACATATCAATAAAATAGCAGTGAAGAATAAACTAATTTTATTGGAAGGTTTCTGGGGAGCTGGTAAAAGCACAATTTCTTATACTCTCAGGAAACAAACGGGTGTCTATTTTATTCCTGAGCCGGTACGACCGGGATATTTGAAATCACAGTCGAAAATTTCACAATGGTATATACAACAACATGGGAAAAGAATTCGAGTTGCGCTTCATAAGCTACAACAAACGAGAAAATCAGTCGTGTGCGAGCGCTCGTTATTATCAACTGCGGCATTCGAATATGCGACTCATGGTTCGCTTACCGAAACAATGAAGCGCCTCACAAGAGATCTATGTAACAATAAACAAATTGTTGTGATTTATGTCAAACCAACGCCAGCACTCATTAACCGAGCCATATTTAGACTGAAAGATGACACTGTGTTACAAAGCATACACAAAAATAGAAATTTTATTTTCAATTATGATGATTTTTTCTTAAAAGTATTGCCTGTTCAATTTTCGACAGAAGTTCATACTATTATGACAAATATAAGGTCTCTCGAATCCTTAAGAGAAAAAATCTATGAGGTCAGTGCAGCAGGCGTTGTGGTATATAACCGCAAGGTAGTTATTTTGTATGATGAAAAATACAATCATTATGTGTTACCACAAGGCCACCGAAAAGAAAACGAAATACTTCGCAGTGCAGCGAGACGCGAGGTGATCGAAGAAACGGGGTATGTTGATTTAGAGTACGCAAAAAAGCTCTATTCTTACCAATATCACTTTCCCCGAGGACGACAGACAGTCTATAAAAAAATACATGTATATCTTTTCAACCTTAAATCAGAAAAACGGAAGAGACAGGTTTTAGAGAATCATGAAGCCTATGAGTCGCGATTAGTGTCAATGAAAGCGGCTGTTAAAATCTTACACTGGGATCAAGATAAGATTGTTATTCGAAAGGCTCAAGAGGAAATTAAGAGGGCTTCGATTCGATGATTTGAACCGAAGCCCCCGAGGACGATTCATTCGAGGTGCAACCACCACTCATTCTTGACATGTTGTGGTATGTCAAGAATGTTATGTAACATCACGATTATCTCGTCCGTGAGTTCGATAATCCGAGGTCCTGTGGCCTCAAGAAAATCGGTGAGAAGTGGAAGAAGTGCCTTTCCTGCCTCTGTCTCCACCTCCGCGGCAACTGGGAGGAGAATACGGTACGGGTATGGTCTTCGCTCTTGTATGTAGACGAGCTCCACTGCAAGCTTGTAGAACGCCGCTTTGATGAGGGCTACCGATGACGTGTATCGTGCCCGCACTGCATAGCGGAGATTGTGACGCTCCTGCCGAAGTGCTAAGTACTTGCTGCGCAAGTCGCGAGGACGGTTCCTTTCGAATGCACTCGACGCACGGCTGATGAGAATATCCAGCCATGTGCCATTATCTTGCACACGGAGTGAGTTGCTGTAAACCCAGAGCGCTATCGGAAGCCGACGTTTGAAATCCTCGCGAATCCACTTTCGAGAAACAATTCGCGCAAATACCGGTTGCCCGTGTGGCGCATCGTGATCGTCGATGACCACGCTTTGACCATGGGCCTTCGCGAATTTAGCGAATTGCTTATCCGGCAGTACGACCATGAAATCCCAAACACCGGGACTATTCGCCGTACAGAGGACACTCGCGACAGCCCTCACAGGACTCAGAATCGGCCTATCAAGCAAGGCGAGGCCGTATCGCCTGATGGCGATCTCCATATGTGTCATTGGAGCTCCTATGACGCCTTGCCTAAGGCGATGAATGCCTCCATGGCCGTCTTATTACCAGGCCATTTAAGCATTGTGTGTGCTTTTGAGGAATCTACCCACTGGAACTCAGTGTGCTCGTCGGAAAGTACTGGTGCGTAGCACTCACTGAGTCTCGCCGTAAAAACGTCTTCATGAAGTGTTCCCGTAGACTCCGTGAAGTCATAGGCATAGATGGGACCGCTAAGCTCCGTGGGCATTAGTTTGGTTTCCTCATACATCTCTCGGAATCCTGCGAGCGCAACATCTTCACCTGGGTTCACGCCGCCGGTAACGACCTGCCAGAAATCACCCTTCTTCTGGCTGCGATGCATGAGTAAAACCATGCGGCCAACTGGTAACTCCACATACGGGATCACTTGGACTTGTGATGCGCGACCGCGTTGCAACGGTTCACGAAAGGCGAAAGGAAATCTTTCATTGATGACGCGAAATTCACGAGAGAAGACCTGGGGAGAATCGCTGCAGTGAATCAGCGTATGTAGCCGATCGCCTGTCAGCTGATACTGTGAACGAAACTCCTTCTTTAGCTCCAGCGCCTTGGAAATCGCCGTCTCACTCACCATCAACGAAACGTGCAGTTGAGAGGTACAGAGATACCTGTCTATGTGTCTGGGGTACTCCACCTCCTGCCAATCATACAATTTCTTGATGAACGGCAGGTCGGCCTCAACCATGGTTTCCGCCACGGCAATGAGACCGTACGTTTTGAAAAGCTGGTGGAGCGCTGAGGTCAAGTTTCGTTCTGGAACATCTGGCTTTGTAATAACAAGTGTCGCCTGCAAGGTTTTCATGGCCATCCCCTTCTCAATGTGAAAGGACATTTGACAATTTGGTCAACAGTGTAGCCTAGTAGATTTTGTACCTACTGTCAATTCGCAGATCCTGAGCATGGCTATGGCTCAAACTAAGCCTCTAATCTGGTGCAAATTGTTAAGATATATGCAGCCCTTATGCTTCTTGTCCTTGCGATTTGCCCGATCAATGATTGCCGCCCCACAACCAGCATTTTTTGCCCCAAGAATATCGCACGTGTAGGAATCTCCCACAACTAAAACTTTTTTCGTAGCGACTCCCAAGAATTTCGCACATGTGATGAAAGCTTTTGGGTCAGGCTTACTGATGCCAGTTTCTTCGGAGAGAAAAATATATCGAAAATACCTCTCCAGGCTATATGCACGTATGATCCTGCGAGTTGTATGATAACCATTCGAAGCTAGGGCCATGGGAATTCCTTTTTGACGAAGGAGTTTCAATATAGCAATCGCATCATGGTACGGCCGGTGACATTGCGGGTCGCTATAGAACTTCTTTGAGATCTCAAGGCTAATCTGCGCTACTTTTTTATGATTATAATAGCCAAGACTTTGGAGCATTTGACCATGAAAATTTGACCACCATTGTTCATTTTTATTTTTACTGGTCAGTCCTATCATCTCCTTTGCAATTTTTTTGTCACCATACTTCCTCCATGTCGCCCTAAAAGCACGTTCGATCCGCAGCGGTGATATGTTCAGACCATACGTTCTAAAAATATTTTGATATATCTTTCCCCGTGATGGATATAGCCTTAAAATTGTATGATGTAAGTCGAAAATGACCGCTTCATATTTCCCAGCGTCTGAAACTTTCAACAATCGAGAAATGGATATGCCGCGCGTCTTTCGAATTTTATCTATATTTTCAAGTGGGATGGTCATATGATGATTACTGTAATATACCCCCTATGATATTTCTAGCCACTAATAGCCCGCGATGTTGATGAGAAGCGATATTATTAAAGCCACTTCTCGCTGTTAGCCGATTCTACTATAATCCAATTCTGGCACTACAGAGCGCAATATCCTGCCTTGGGAGTTACGTCTCATAATAATACGCTTGTACCGAGGCGCTGGAAGTTTGATGGTAAATGCAAAGGGTATGAGCTTAATATAATCATGTCTGGTTGCGCTCTGACTATGCCGAGAGAGAATGACATAGCGGGCAGTGTACGATTCGGCATCCATTTTGTCAATGCGATTTGACTTTTTTCGCGGCTGTGTGATAGTTTCATCTGTCTATCGTGTTCATCCGACAATCAATTCATGGGGAGGCTCCATGACCGTCAACAAAAAACTGACGAGCATTCTCAAGGAAGGCGCCATCTCGCTTATCAACTCACTCGAGGAAACGCTTCCAAAGTGTCGTCTCTCAGTCGAGCACGTCATCACCGAGAGCGAGCAGTCGCTCCGGAGAGGGCATTGCGACCTCGTCGAGATGGGGGAACAAGTTCGACAACTCGAGCAGTGGGAGGCGCTCCGCGATACCGTACGTGGACACGAAGAGCATCTTGCCACGGTCAAGCGAGACGTCGGCTATGCTATGTTCACTTCCTGTGCCGATCTGATCGAGGCGGTCGTCGCTACGCATCAGAAGCTCGGGCAAAGCGGCGTCACCGTGATGCCGATAGAAGGGCCCACGGCCGAGATGCTGAGGGAATTCCTGAGCACGCTGCGCACGGCTGATCAAGCCGATTCGCCCAGCGAGACTCATTAGACGCAAGGGAGGACACACGTGCGTACATCACCTGAGATGCCTGATCTCATCATCATGGCGAACGAACTGACGCAGCTCATCGAGGATCGCATCGATTGGATGTACCACATCGCCATTCCCGTTGCGATGGGGTTTCAGCTCCGAGCTGAGAAGCTCTCATTCGATCCTGGTGCGGCTTCGTTCATGCGGCTGAAAGAGCGTTCATTTCGGGACGCTGCCGAACGTCTCGCTCTCCTTCGTATTCAGTTATCGAATGCGCGGGGAGCGATCCTTGACGAACGATCCATCGTCCCGTTCGCCAAGTTTCTCGGAGAGTACCTTCGAGTACAAGAAGAGGGGCCGGCCCTTCTGAACCGCCGATCTGTCGGTTCACAGGACGAGATGCTAAAGATGCGTGAATTCCTGCAAGCGCTGTGCTTTGCAGGACTGAACGAACCGCTCTCGTCCTTGAATTGACCGTACGCGGCCCAGCACCACTTTCCTCGCGGAAAGTGGTGCTGGGCGCTTTTCTTTGGTTGAAATATTTCCTATGAGCGTATATACTGGATACCTATTCAAAAATTATGAAACTTTTTAATACAATCACTCGAGAATTGGAGGCATATGAGGCTCGCCGTGAGCTGGTCATCAAGGCGGGTCGTGATATTCTCCGTGAAGCGAAGCGTGTGATCTTTTTGTGCCATGACAGCAAACTTGATGAAGCGAAACGCCACCTTGCTGCACTCACGCACGTCGTCGGGACCGATGAGAAGAAGTTCCAAAAGCCCCTCTCCACGACTACAGGGACTTTTTCGCTATATTCCGAAGGATCATGGTGCGCTGCGGTCGAGGAGTATCTCGAAGCGTGGTTTCTGTTACATTTTTTGACGCACAAAAAGATAGTGGCTCCAACAGGCATTGCACCGAAGGCCGACGTCTACATCGGCGCTCTCGCGGATTCGACCGGCGAGCTGGTTCGGCTTGCAGTACTCAGGGGAGCTCGGAAAGAGGTAAAAACGATCGAACAGTTCCGCGGGCTGGCCGCACGGGTCGTGGAGTTCATGCTCCCGTTGTATCTTACCGGATCGAGCCGCCAGAAGTTCGACGCTGCAAAGAAGAATTTGAAGCGCATCGAGGAAATATTGTATGAGGTCAGGATCAGAATTTAAGAAACGCTCGCGAGGTATACGGAAATACATCAGGCGGCGCAAGGCTGAGTTGCGTCGTCAGTTTAAGCTCGGGACCGAGCGCGATACCGCGATCGAAAACTTCATGCTGCCATTCAGAAAGCATGATTGATGGCTGAGAGACGCGACTTTGGGAAAAAAATAACTTAGGCC
>JBBTUM010000016.1:8187-10534 GCA_038063795.1 Patescibacteria group bacterium
GCCCGCCCGAGTGTACCCACTCGGGCGGGCCTCTACGGTGGTCCCAGCTGAAATCACTTAGGAAGTCATCCGGGCGACGATGAAGCGTAACGTCCGGCTGCTCCGGATCACGTTCTGGCCTTCTTCAGTGAGGATGAGCACCTTATCCTCTTGCCTGACCAGGTTGTCCTTCACGAGCTCATCGAGTTCGTACACGAAGTCGTTCGAACTCCTAGCAGGACTTCGGTCCCCGAGCTCCTCATCGAGCAGTTTTTTCAACGCGTCGTAGCTCAGGCCTTGGTTCTTGAGCGACAGCAAGATCAGCATCCCTGCGTCCATGGGCACCTCCTCATAATTCGAAAAAGAACGCTTGTATCTAAGCATTGCTCGCGCATGAGGTCAAGCAAGTTTTTCCTGCCGTTAGTTTTACAATCGCTCCACGTGTGATACTATTCTGATTCAGTACTATGATTGATTTCAAAGCAGAGCTCAACGAAGAGCAGTATCGAGTCGTCACGCAGGCCGATGGTCCTTCGCTCGTTCTTGCGGGAGCCGGTTCCGGCAAGACTCGTACGCTCGTATACCGCGTCGCGTACCTCCTGGAGCAAGGGGTTGCGCCAGAGCGCATCATGCTTTTGACGTTCACGAACAAAGCCTCGCACGAAATGCTCTCCCGCGTCGAAGAATTGATCGGTGATCACGAAAAGACCAGAAAAATATGGGGTGGCACCTTTCATCACGTGGCGAACCGGCTTCTCAGGACCATGGGCTCCGCCGTCGGACTGAAGCGCAATTTTTCCATCCTCGACCGCGAGGACAGCAAGGATATGCTGAAGCGCATCGTCAAAGAAATGAGCGGAACGGCACAGCGGAGCGGCAGGCGGATGCCGCAGCCGGGTGTGTTCCTCGAAGTGATAAGCTACGCGGCGAACGCGCAGATCGACATATCCGCGTCGCTGGAGAAAAAATATCCGGAAGGCCTCGATATGCCAGAGCTATTCATCGCGGCGGCAGAGCGCTATGCCGAGCGGAAGCGCGCGGCGAACGCGCTCGATTTTGACGATCTTCTCATCTACTGGCTGCGCCTGCTGCATAAACCGGCGATACAAAAAAAATTGCAGGGCCTTTGGGAGTATATCCTCGTTGACGAGTACCAGGACACGAACACCGTCCAGGATGAGATCGTGAGGCTTCTCGCGGCCGCGCACCAGAACGTCCTGGTCGTTGGCGACGACGCGCAGAGCATCTATTCCTTCAGGGCGGCGGAGATCAGGAATATCCTCGACTTTCCGAAGCGTTTCCCTGACACGAAGATCTTCAAGCTGGAGGAGAACTATCGTTCGAGCCCCGAGATCCTCGAGGTCGCGAATGAGGTGATACGGTTCAACGCCGACCAGTTCCAAAAGAATCTTTTTACCGAGCAGGAAAATTTCGTGAAACCGGAGCTCGTACTCGCGCAGGAGCCCGTCGAAGAAGCGTCGCTCATCGCCGAGCGCATCATGGCGCTCGAGGACGAGGGGGTGCCGCTGCAAACGATCGCGGTGCTTTTCCGCGCGGCGCATCAGAGTCAGGCACTAGAACTCGAGCTGAACAAGCGCCGGATTCCCTATGAGATGCGCGGAGGACTGCGTTTTTTCGAGCGTGCTCACATCAAGGATATGCTCGCCTATGTCCGTTTGATCGCGAACCCTGCCGATGAAGTGTCATGGTATCGCATCCTTGCGACGCACGAAGGGATCGGCGACGTGACCGCGCGGAAGCTCATCGAGCAGATGGCCGGCATCGAGGACCTGACGAAGCTTGTCTCTCGTGATATTCAGATCGGCGCTGCGGCACGGAGCGGCTGGCTCGAGTGCATGCGCGTTCTGACAGCCGCGCAGGCTGACGCCGTGAACGGGCCCGGAGCGATCATCCGCGCGGTCCGGCAGTTGTACAAGAAGTATCTTGAGCTTCACTATACCGATTTCAAGGACCGGCTCGACGATCTCGAACAGCTGGCGCTTTTTAGCGATAGTTATGACAAGCTCGATGATTTTATCGCCGACACGAGCCTGCAGGAAGCCTACGCGTTGCGGCGCGACGCCGAGAGGTCGCGTGAGCCGAGCGTGGTCCTGACCACGATCCATCAGGCAAAGGGTCTTGAATGGAATACGGTCTTTATCATGCACCTGACGAACTCATCGCTGCCGCATGCGCGGGCGATGTTCGAGGAAGGAGGCCTGGAGGAGGAGCGGCGGCTGTTTTACGTCGCGATAACACGCGCGCAGCGGCGTCTGTATCTCCTGTACCCGCTGTCGTCCTCGAAGTACAGCATTAGCTTGAACCAGCCGGCTCAGTTCCTGACGGAGATAAAGCCGGAGCTTCTGAC
>JBBTUM010000017.1:0-3713 GCA_038063795.1 Patescibacteria group bacterium
GGTCATCGTATATCGGGCTAACTTTTTTTGGCATGGGCAGCTACTTGAACCACATACTTGCAACAACGTTGATTGTCGCGGCCTTGCTCGAGTACTATACGCGCAGAAGATATTGGATGATAGGGCTTCTCATGGGTTTGACATTTGCAGCACGGATCCCTGCCAGCCTTGGTATCCTGTTTTTTATAATGGTGATCACCCATGATACGTTCGTTACCGACGCTCTCAAAGCAAGATGGGGTGCCATGAAATTATTCCTCAAGAGAATGTCCGCTTTGTTAGCGCCTTTTCTTGCATCGATAACAGTAGATGCCGTATATAATTACCTACGGTTTGATAGTATATTTGAGATCGGTTACAGATATCAGGTGGGCGTTCCCATGGGTTACCCGCTCACGACGATGTACGGATTATGGCATTTGATATATGTTCCTCAGAATCTTTATCTTTTATTTCTCAAAATGCCGAATCTCGTGCAGTCTGCAAACGGTTTACTTGCCTTTCCGTATCTTGTACCTGATAACGATGGCATGAGTATTTTGCTGACGACGCCATTCCTTATTTTACTGCTTTTCGTGAGGAAAAAAGGCATGACCATGGTGGCGCTTGCGACGACATCGCTGGCCATATTCATACTGCTGATGTTCCTGTTCTCACCAGGCAACAGACAATATGGTTATCGATTCTCCATCGATTTCCTTGTGTATCTTTGGATGATGATCGTTATCGGTATATCGCGGAAGGATCTTCAGCTGTCGCAGCCAATGAAGTGGCTCATAGCCATAAGCGCCCTCGTCAATCTTTATTTTGTGGCAGTCACCTCGACTCTCGTTCATCAGTTTCTTTTGTAGCAATGCCCTGGGCTATGCGTTGAGCATGCTCATGATAACGTGTCCGAGCTTCTCGCCATCATGCCGGATGAACGACCGTTGTCGAGCGAGGCGGTCCGAGCGATCGACGCCATGTTTTTTGGTGCTGAGAACATTTCTCCTTACCATGGAATATGCGGCGTGGCGAGGAGGTCTGCCGGGAGCGACCATGACGCTTTTTCCTTCCTGCGTTTCATAAGGACGCATTTCTCTGCGGGTCGGGCGACCGATGTTCGCAATGATCATGTCAAGCGATGTGCCAAGATGGCGTTCAATGTCGTTCGCATAGTCTACCGCGGTGTACCCCTCGGTGTGGCCTTTCTTGTTCGTGACGTTTGCGATATAAACGAGTTTTGCTCGGGATGCTGCCACAGCAGCGCCCATGCCCTGTACCAGAAGATTTGGAACGACGCTTGAAAAATGGCTTCCCGGTCCGATGAGTATCAAGTCCGCTTCGCGGAGAGCCTTCCGTGCTCGCGGGTTCAGTGTGACTGGCGGCTTGTAATATATTTTCCGTATGCCCTTTTTTTGTATATTTGTCGTATCGATGGAATGTTCTCCGCGCAGTACCGTTCCATCGCGAAGCTGCATGACGAGGTGCGCTTTGTTTCTCGTCACTGGCAGCACTTGATGTCTTACCTTGAGAATTTTTCTTGCTTCGTCGATCGCCGTCTCAAAATCGCCGGTCAGCTTTTCGAGCGCGGAGAGAAGCAGATTCCCGAAACTGTGTCCCGAGAGTCCCCCGCGGTCGAAACGATAGTTGAAAAGCCGCCTGAGCGAAAGCGATGAATCGCTCAGCGCGACCAGGCACTGGCGCACGTCTCCCGGCGGCAGGACGCCCAGCTCATCACGAAGGATCCCGGTCGAACCACCATCATCCGCCATAGACACGATCGCCGTGATCTCTATGGGGTACTTTTTCAATCCGGCAAGCAATGTGTAGTGGCCGGTACCGCCGCCTATGGTCACTATTTTTTTTCGCCTCATGACTGCAGTGTAGCATGGAGCAGCGTATCGAAAAAGAACCCACAGGAGGTTTTTTTGGGCGCGTTATAGTGGGTGTTGATTACGACAGTGAGATGAGAAAGCCGACCAGAGCGAAGATCGTACCGAGGAAGACCGCGAACCAGGCAAGCTGCGTTCTCCGCACTGCTGCTCCCGTGCGGATGGTCGATTCGACATTACGCAGAAAAGAAAGCTTTTCTTGCAGGTTCCAGTTGTTCTCCATATGATTCTCGCGCATCCAGTCCTCGAGTCGCTTGAGATCATCGATGATGGCCTGGAAGTGCTGGTGCTGATAGGGATCGCGCTTCTCGCTCGTCAGGCTTTCAATAAAGCTGAAGCGGTGATCTTTACTGTTCATTTTTAAGACCATGCGATAATGGTATCAGACAATGAATACCACGTCAATATTTTTTGCTAATATTCGTTGAATTTTCATTATCCGACTGTTCATGTGATATACTAAAAGTCTATGAAGATAACGAAATATCTCCACTCATGCCTCTTGGTGCAAGAAAAGCAAACGCGGCTGCTCATTGACCCCGGTACGTTCGTCTTTGCGGACAAACTGGTGACGCTTGACCAGATTCCGCCGGTTTCTGCCATCGTCATCACGCATGTGCATGGCGATCATTGTGACGTGAAAGCCATCAAAGAACTCGTGCGTATCTCACCAGGAGTCGAGATCTTCTCGAACAGCGAGGTTGTTTCGTCCCTCGGACATGAGGGCGTTCACGTGGCTGTATTGAACGAGGGTGATACGATCCGCATCGGTTCGTTCTCGGTCGTCGCTTTGCGCGGAGCGCATGAGGCCATAGAACCAGATGTCGCGTGTGACAATATCGCTCTGATGATCAACGGTCGGCTGCTTCATCCCGGTGATTCTCAGCATGTCGATATCGCTCATGCTGAAATACTCGCGTTGCCGGTCGCGGCTCCATGGACGCGTCGGACGGAGGCCTGGGCGTATGCGAAGAAGTTAGCGCTGAAACACGTTATTCCGATCCATGACGGTTTTCTCAAGGACTACTTTCGAGCGGCGAACGACGCAAAATTCACTGCATGGGTACGAGAGTGGGGTGGCACATATCATGCACTCGCCCCGGGAGAATCTTTCGAAGTGTGACGGATAAATCCGTCTTTCAGGCAATCAGTAGCCTTGAAGCTGCTGCGGAAACGGCGGTACGGACCCTTTTTGATTCAGAAGCTGCGTGATGTTTCGTTGGAAGCAGGTCCGGCCGGCGTCGTGCAGCCACGGCGAGCCATAATAATACGGCTCGGCTTCCTTTGTGGTCTTGTTCGATGTTTCGAACGTCGCGCAGAGCTCGAAGGTCGTGGCACCCGTCATGCGGTATTCGTACGGAGCACCAGATACCGGGTCTATCTTGACGTCGTCACGGAGCGAGACCATGGATAGATCTGCCGGAAGCGACTGGCTCGTCTGCGCGTAGAAGTTCACCTGTGATTCAAGCTCGGAAAGGTGCTGTATGCGGACGTCGTCTTGCCTCCGGAGGCGTACCTTTCCGGGTGCTTCGAGCTGCGTAATACCGAGAATGATGACGAGCAGCAGTCCGACAGAGGACGCGTAAAAGTATATTCGCGCCAGGGCGGAGGATGACTGCTGCGTGCCGTCCGCTTCCTGCTTCAGCGTCTGGATGTCGCGGAGATAGTAGAAGAAGATGCTCGCTGCAATGAGAAGCACGGTAAGCGCCTTTAGGATGAACCGTAGCGTCGTCTCGCCGCTCAAGAGATTATTCACGAGCGCGATGAGATCGCCGATGACGACGAGCGCGGTGACGATCAGCGTTATGTAGGTGAGCCAGCGTCTGATGCCGGAGAAAC
>JBBTUM010000018.1:0-1279 GCA_038063795.1 Patescibacteria group bacterium
AGGCAAAACCGATCGCGCTTATCACGCCTATCGTGCTGCTCATCTGTCACGGCTTGATCGCTGTCCTCTGCCGTCAGCGGAGGAAGGAGGCATTCAGTGAGTAAGGAGACGATCGGCTTGCTGTCTGGTGCGATCGTGATCGTGAGCGTCATCCCGTACGCGATCAGGGTGTACCAGCGGAAGATACACCCGAACGTCACGACGTGGTGTCTGTGGACCATTATCGGTCTCGCGTTGCTTCTGACGTATCGGAGCTCGGGAGCCTCCGCGAACGTATGGCCGGCGGTGTTCGGATTCACCAATCCGTTGATCGTCGCCGGTCTGATCATCTGGAAGAAGAACGACTGGGAACCTCTGTCCACGGTCGAGCGCGTGTGTCTCGCGGTCGGTCTACTCTCGCTTGTATTGTGGCTCTGGCTTCGCAACGATCGGGAGATGGTGCAGTTCGCGCTGTATCTCGCGATCATTGCCGATGCGTGCGCGGCGATCCCTACTGCCGTCTTCGTGTGGACGAAGCCTATGGAGGAGAGGCCGTTCGCATGGGGACTCTACGCCATCGGATACGGCATCGGGATTTTTGCGATCACCGAGCACACGGTCGCGAACTACGCGTTGCCGGTCTACATGTTCATCGGCGCTTCGAGCATTGCCCTGCCATTGGTCATTCACCGCATTCGCTATCGCATGCGGCTCGCGGAGTGGCTGTGAGCATCGCTCGTTGCTCTGTGACGCACATGAGGGACGGTCGTCGGGTTTTCTTCCAGCTACGCTGGATGAGCCCGCTCGACCGTCCTTTTTCTTTTGGCCTAAACCAGGCTTTCTGCGTAATATCTTGACTTTTTTCCTTACTTTTAGTAAGGTTTTCTGTTTTGAACGAGTGCATCCGTAGCCAAAAAAACGGGTGCTTTCGCCATGTGATCTTTGAAAACGTGAGACAAGAAACTGTCATTTTTCACAACAAGTACAACGTCATCCAGGAGGTATGACGCGTTATTGTCACCGATCCGGCTTCCGGAATCTCGTTAACCGTGTACAGACCGCATCGATCTGTACCCCAAAAAGCACCATTCAGGAGGATAGCAGAATGGCAGAGCAGACGAACCGAGACCTGGTGCTCGCACCAGGTGAGTTCGCCTACGTGCTCGACACGACGAAGGGGATCGTGAGCGTGCTGGTAGGTCCGTTCAAAACCAGTCCGTCCCAGACAGACCAGACGGTCCTGTGGGACCCGGCGACCGGCCGCTACAAGCGCGTCGAGCTGGACAAGGCTGTCCAGAGC
>JBBTUM010000019.1:0-5461 GCA_038063795.1 Patescibacteria group bacterium
CAAGCTTGTCGAACTGATGTACGCGAAGGATGCCCTTGACGTCCTGGCCGTATGAACCTGATTCGCGCCGAAACGCAGTGGAGAAACCAATATAGCGCCTGGGGAGGCTTTTCTCATCAAAGGTCTCATCCATGTGCAGTGGCCCCAGGGCGTGTTCCGCGCTGCCGACAAGATACAGATCGTCCTTTTCCATATGGTACCGCTCGTCGCGTGGCTCCAGTCTTCCCATGCGTTCCATGACGCCTGGACGCACGAGCACAGGCGGGACCACGGTTATAAATGGCGACGTGGAGACCGTAAGGTTCGCCCGCGAAGCGATCTTCGCGAGGAGATCACCGTCCGTCAATACCGCGAGAGTGAACTGGATCAGCGCAAACTCCATTCGAGCGAGGTCGCCGAGGAGATAATTGAAACGGCTGCCGGAAACTTCCGCGGCCTTCGCGATGTTCAGAACGCCAAGGCTCTCCCCTAGCTCCCAATGTTCTTTTGGTTTGAACGCGAAGTGTGGCAGCTTGCCGAATGTTCGGAGCACTTTATTGCCTGATTCGTCTTTCCCGACGGGCGTGTCGTCCGAGTAGACGTTCGGAACGCGGAGCATCATCGCATGATACTCCCCCTCAACCTCCCGCAACCCCGGTTCTTTCGCAGTGATCTCGTCCTTGATCTTCTTTCCCTCCGCGATCATCGCGCTCTCAGGCTTGCCGCCCGCATCTTTTATCTTTTTCGTATGTTCATTCCTGCGCTGTTGCAGTCCTTCGATCGTTTGCAGCAGCTCCAGGCGCTGCTCATGCAACGTCAACAGCTTCTTCAGATCGAGATCGACACGCTTGTGTTTGATCGCCTTCTCGACCTCTTTCTTATGTTCGATGATGAAATTGATGTCCAGCATACGCTATCTCATAGTTAAAGTTATGAAGTTACTTCTGTCAAACGTTCCAGGACGAAATCTCGCGGCAGCGCGGACAAGAACCAACCCGCCTGCGGCCCTGACTCCTTACCCAGAAAACTGATGTACAGCGCTGAAAATAACTGATCAGGAGAGAGAGTTGTCTTCTTCTTGACCTCATGAATGAACGTGTGCAATTCTGCGCCCTTCACTCCAGGGTTTGCCTTCATGTATGACAGGATATCGCGAAGAGCATCTCGCTGCTTGTCGGTGAATTCTTTGACCGATTGAGGCACGGATGTTTGGATCTCAAGGCGGTACTTCTCAGGGCTGTACCCTTTTAACCACGTATGAGCATAGGTAGAGCGCTTATTCATTTCAGTGCGTTCCTCCTCGGTCAGTTGAGAACCTTTCATTTCTTTTACCGCATTATCCAGACTTATGTGCGGCATCTGGCCAAGATACGCGATCTGGGAAAATCGAGGCAGAAATTTGCTCCGGGGTGGCCGGTCGGCCTTCGCATAGACGAACGGAAAGACCGACGTCCAATCATTTTTTTCTTGTACAAAATACTGCGATGCGATTTTATCATGAGTATCATAAAGAATAGGGATCGTGTCACCATGCGGCTCAAAATCAATCTCACGCTTCGGCTCCTTCATCATGAGCAATCGCAAGATATGCGTCGGCAATAAATCCCCGACCTCTCGGGCGCTTGAGCCTTTGCCTTTCGACGATGACATTTTTTTGCCACCAACCACAAAGAAGTTGTACGGAATGTCGTACGGCTCGGGGTAGTCGAAAACCTCCTGCACGATGTGGCGCGCGACATCACGCGCCCCGCCCTTCGTTGCATGGTCCTTGCCGGCCCCCTCGATATGCACTCCTTTGACCTTGAATTTCGCCGCCCACTCGACCTTCCATGGCAATTTCGCTCTTCCATCGAACGGGTCGACGCTTCCTTCATGGCCGCATCCCTCTGCCCATTTCACCATCGCTTTCTCGCATCGGTAGGTCACTTTCTTTCCATCCCAAGCGGTAGCGCGGGTCGTGCCTACCTTCTGGCATGATTCGCAGACGACCTGGATAGGAAACCAGTCAGACCCCTTATCCGAGCCGGAAACCTCCTTGTATATACGACGGATGGTGCCTGCCTGATCTAACGCTTGCTTGATCGCATCATTATATTTCCCATCCCGATAGAGCGTGCTCGATCTGTAATAGTCCGGCGTAAACCCCGTATGGGAGACGACCTGCATGAAATCATCAGCCCAGTGCTCCGCATAGTTTGAGGCGCCACTGCCTGCCGGGGCGGGCACGTCGCACAGCAGTCTCCCCATGTATGGTTTGTAGAATTCCTGATCGACATACACTGGCAAACCGTCCATGGGATCAAAATCGTTGATCTCGAACAAAAAACGATTTGCAACGTCAGACTCGCTCAAAATTTCGGAGACGAGACCATGGATCACCACGCCACGCAGCGACCCGACGTGGACACGCCCCGACATTGTTTTTTCATCACGTATCACAAGCGACGTGCCCTGCTCTATCGTGGCGGCAAACCGCTTGCGTATCTCGTCTTGTACTCTGAATGCCCAAAACATAAAATGCTGCGCTTCATGCGCAGCGGTAACTATAGCTATTTTTGAGCTAAAAATCAATGATTCAGGCCTTCCGGTATGTGCGGGTTCTTTCTGCCCATGTGCTTCATCATATACCTGAAAAAACTGACCAAGTGTGCGCGAGAAAGGGAGTTGAATACTATCGACAATGCCGACCCTTCGGACGACCGACGGTGCAGATGGATGAGGGAAATGCTCGGCAGATACACGACGCGGTAGCCGCGCTCCCAGAACCTCCAGCACAGGTCCGTATCCTCCAGATACATAAAGAAGCGTTCGTCAAAGCCGCCCACATCGCGCAGCGCATCATGCCTGACCATCATGCACGATCCTTGCATCCAGTCGACTTCCCGCGGCGTATCATGCGCCCATGATTTCATGAAAAAATCATCTGTCCAGCGCTGCCCCCAGCGGGTCTTCTCGAGGATCGAACGGCGCGCGAACGGGTAGCGCAGATCGGGAAAACGAGCGATAGAATATTGCAGCGACCCGTCAGCGTTGCTGAGTCGCGGCCCGATCATTCCGACAGCCGCATGCGTATCCATGTACTCGCACATCAGATCAACAGCATCCGCGGTCAGAACGATATCGGGATTGCAAAGCACGATGTATCTCCCGGTCGCTTTCACGATGCCAGCGTTGTTCCCCGAGCCAAAACCTTTATTTTCCGTAAGCTCTACTGTCTTCACCTGAGGGAATTCGCGCACGAGAACTTCAGCAATTCCATCATGAGAAGCGTTGTCCACGACAAGCACCTCCACTGCGGAACGAGTCGGGGTTGAAAAAAAATAGCGCAGCTGCTGCATGATCAGACGCCGAGATTTATAATTCACAATGACGATCGAGACATCCATTGGTTATGCGAGCCACTGGTTAAACTCACTGGGCTGTATGCGCCGCGAGGCCTGGACTTTCCTCCGCTTGAGCGCGTAGCGGCGATGTAATCTAAGCACATCCAGAAAGCCACGCCAACTGGAACGATCGATGGACAGGAGATAGACGAACTTTGCCGCTTCGAACAGAATAATGCGTGCGGCATGGCGTAGCGAGACCCTCCAGAAGTGATTCTTGTATATCATGAGTACATGATTTCGGTATGAGTAGCGATTGATGGCGAGCCGCTGCTTTCGCTCGATACGCGAACTGCGCACTCCTGATATGTTCCGGTGATGATAGGCTATTGTCTCTCCGATACAGTAGCTGTGCCATCCCGCGATCATGAGTCGCCACGCGAGATCAACGTCCTCTTTGTAGGCAAAAAAATCCTCATCAAAGAACTCATACGTTTTTGACCCCGGGTGATGCGGTAACTTCACGGATTCCAGCGCAGAACGCCGGAGCATGACCAGAGCTCCGCTTATACCGAATACCTGCTGCGACGTGGTCGCCCTATCAGGCTCGCCCTGAAGCCGATCATACACCTTATAGCTCCGCGTGATGACCAAGCCACAACTATCGATGCGGTCTGCCCTCTCGTTCCCCTCGACATCCCACAGGAGCAGCTTTCCACCGGCAGCGGCGACATCATCATGACCATCGAGCACCTGAACAAGCTTCTCGATACAGTCAGGCTTGAGCACGATATCCGTATTTGCGACCAGTATGTAGTCGGATCGCGACCAGCTCACGACGAGATTATGTCCTTTCGCATAACCGATATTCTCTTTTTGCTTTACGATCTTCGCATTCGGAAAATGCTCATAAAGAATGTCCGCTGACCGGTCAAAGGAATTGTTATCAACAACGATGAGGTCCCACTCCGTGAATGTCTGAGCCTGAAGACTCATACAAAAATCATGCAGGTACCGCTCACTGTTGTACGTAACAAGGCTAATGGTCAATCTTTTCATAAGCGCGCTGTGAACAATACTCGATCATTACCATACCAAAGACCAGGTATCCAAGTCCAAGGGGATGATTCAGATACGGACTTACCATATGGACCGATGCAACGAACAGCAAGCCCAGGAGAAAAAGCAAGACGTATGGAGCGCCGTCGATCTTCCTCTGCACGAGACGCCAGCCGCGGACGTGGACCGCTATCAAGACCGCCACGAATAGGCTGCCGGCGATAGCGCCGAGCTTCAGCCATTGGTCAAGATAGCCCCATTCGAAGGCGAATGTCGTAATGGTTCCTTCGGGATTCAACGGGTTTTTGTAACGCGGGTCGCTGGATTGATAGGTCACTTCCCTTCCGAAGCCGCTGCCGAGTATCGGGTGCTCCATAATCGCGGAAGTGAGCGGACCAAGCATCTGGATGCGGGAAATGCCCGAGGGATCTTCTGCGCCGATACGATCGATGAGCGATGCGCCCACACCGCGACCTCCGAATGGAAGCAGTACCAGAAGTAAAACAAGCGCAACTGATGCGACGGAGATACCGAGAAGCTTCAGTAGCACTTTCAAAAAATCCCGCATGCGCGTAACCCAGCTGCGTCGTACTGCAATGAGCAACACGACCGTGCACGCCGCGAGACCGATCCAGAAACTGCGTGAAAGACTTACGATGATCGCAGCACAATAGAGCGTCAGCAGCGCGGCGTCTACCCAGCGTACACGAAGGCTACGAATAACCTGAGCGAGTGAAAATAACAGCGCGAGACCGATGTAGATCTGCGACTGAATGAATATTCGCCACACATTTCCTCCAGCGTACGTGATCTCCCCTATCCTCGTATCCCTCACCCAGATATAAAGATAGGTCAGATTCGCAAGTTCGTATCCGTTGGCAAAAAAATTGAAAAGGAGAAGCGTCTTCGCGCTAAGGCCGATCGCTGCCGCGACGAGCACTGAGCCAACGAATGGAATATCAGACGCGTGGAAAGCACTTCGCCATATCAGGAAATAGAGTATGAAGACGTACGCGTTGCCGTCAAGAAATACGGAGATCAGCGGCTGCCCCTGTACTACCCCCTGGATGAACCCCCATACAGTAACAATAGCGAGAACA
>JBBTUM010000020.1:0-6977 GCA_038063795.1 Patescibacteria group bacterium
ATATACGATTGCGATAATCATGAGCGGATTGCCGCCTTCGCGATCATCGCGGTCGCGATGTCCGCCGAACATCCCGATGCGAAGAAACACATCGGAGAGCATGGAGATCAATCCCGCAATCACCACCACGACGGTAGAGAGAAGGATGTCGCGATTGCCCACATGGGACAGCTCATGCGCGATGACTCCTTCCAGTTCTTCGTTCTCGAGCCCTTCGATGATGCCCGTCGTGAGAGCCACAGAGGCATGCTCGGGGTCCCTTCCGGTCGCAAAGGCATTGAGAGCGGGGTTCTGTATGATATAGATCTTCGGCAGAGGGATGCCTGTCGCGATGGAGAGGTTCTCCACCATGCGGTATACGTAGGGGCTGTCTTCCTTCGCGATCGGATGCGCCCTGGCGACGCCAAGCGCTATCTTGTCGCCCTGGAAATAGCTCACGAGCGACATGATGGTTGCGACGACGACAACGAAGAGGATGAGAGCGGGCCCGCTTTCAAAGTACAGGGTCGCGAGATAGCCCAGCGCTACGATGAAGAGGAAAAAGATGAGCACGAGTGCTATGCTCTTCCGCTTGTTGCTGGTGATCTCTGTATACATTATAGCTTACGACAAAATTAAGCGCATCCTTAACGAGGAGTTACTATACTGACGCGTTTTTCCTTTGTCAAGATGTTGAAGTATGCCGCACGTCTCTTATTACGCTCGCCCGAATACCCCGTGCTTTTAAACGCGGGGATGAAGGGCTTTGAAAATTAACCCGCGGAGCGGGCTCTCCTCGTAAAGAAGCCGTCCAGATACCTCGCCCTTGCCGTTCGGCTCTGAACGAGAGGGAGAGGTCGGGTTCATTGTGGGAAACTGACTTTGACATTTTCCCGTTCCTTTTCTCCGGCAACTTCGAAATATGCGTATTCTTTGAACGTAAGCGTCTGGGCGACAAGATTGTTCGGGAAGGACTGGATCTTCGTGTTGAAGTCACGCACCTGGCCGTTGTAGAAGCGTCGCGCTGCCTGGACCTTGTTCTCGGTATCTGAGAGCTCATCCTGCAGCTTCGCGAAATTCGTCGATGCCTTGAGGTCGGGGTAGTTTTCAGCGACGGCAAAGAGGCTCTTCAGCGTCTCCGTAAGCATATTTTCCGCTCGTGCACGCGTGGGTGCCTCTTCGGCACGCATCGCGATCGTGCGCGCTTCGGTCACCGCCTGAAGCGTTTTTTGTTCATGTTTCATGTAGCCCTGGACGGTTTCCACCAGGTTCGGGATCAGGTCATAGCGCCGCTTCAGCTGGACGTCGATATCGGAGTAGGCTTCCTGCACGCGGTTTCGTATGCGTATAAGCGCGTTAAAAAGGGCAATCAGCCACAAGACCAGAGCAGCGACTATGAGGGACGGGATAAGAATCGCAAGATTCATAGAGTTCATTTAATGATAGTGATTTTAACTGCGGTGAATTCCTCCTTGCCGCGGATGTCTATATCGCTTTGCGCCACGATCGTGGCACCTGCGGCAATGTCCGACTCGCTTCCATTCTGTTCTTTCGCTCTCAGGGCGAGGTCGTCGGGTTGCGCGGTCTGCCGTTCTTCGGGCGGCGGCTGCGTGGTGAGCAGAAATACGGTTTCAGGCGTATACAGGACTTGTTTTGCTCCGCGAGTCGTCTGTAGTGTAATAGTCTTGGCGCCTGTGTCAAGCGAGGTTACGAGGCCCCCGTAGGAATAAACGATCCGCTCTTCAGGAGGCGGGGCTACGATCGGCACTCGCGGCTGCTCGGGGTCCGGTGTTCCGGTCTCCTGCTGAAGGTTTCTTTGCCCGTCGTACTTCTGCAGCTGCCAGTAAACGACGGAACCGATGGCGATGATCCCGAGAATCACAATGGCTGGGAGCGATCGGTGCAGTCGATCCATTCTTGGCTTCGGCGCCTTAGAAGGTAGTTTTGAGTTTTTCACCCCTTTATTATATAATAAGTGAACGTTGAGGGTCAATCGAAGCCCGAACGTTCGCTATTTTTCACATGAGGAGGAAGACAAACAAACAGCGCCATTTTCACGTCGTTGCCCGTCGGTATCGAGACGTCGCGGTGGTTTTTTTTGGTGTTCTATTTCTTGTGATCTTCATCAGCGCACAGGAGCTCGGGGTGCCGAACCCTCCCCCTGACGATACGACGATTACCGGGTTTACGAGCGCGAGCGATTTTGTGCTGCGTGACGGCGTCGGGGTACAGACGTTGGATAGCGCTTTCGTAGCCGCGTCATCGACCACTTCATTTCTTACGCCAGCAGCAGCATTTTTCGGTAATTTCGCAGGAAACGCTTCGCTTGGCGGGTACGCAGGCTATACGACGCCTGATTTTATTTTGACGAATAACCCCTCGGGCCTCGGAGGGGCTGCCCTCTATGGCTACGCGGAGGGCGGCGCTATCAATGTCGGCGCGTATGGGTATGCGAAGGCAAGCCTTGCAACTGGGATCCTGGCGAACGGGAGCGGCTCCGTATCCTCGGTGACGTTTACTGATTTCAGCACGTGGTCGGGCGAGGGAAATGATATTGCGATCGGAACTGACGGGTTCCCTATTGTGTCACTCAGCTACAGCTTTGGCGTGTACCCTGGCCCTGCGCAGGTTGTCGGCCACTGCCAAGACAAGGGGTGCTCAGCTTTTGATCCGACGCCAGCGACGCCTTTGAATAATCCAATAAATGGTCGCTTTTCAGCCATCGCCATCGGCACCGATGGTTTTCCGGTCGTGACTTACTGGACAGAGTCCGGTACGAAACTCTGGGTTGCTCACTGCACAAATGTTAAGTGCACGACGTTCGATGCGCCGAATACGGTCTATACCCTGACGGCCGGCAATAACAGTCCCATGCCGGATATCGCCATCGGCACCGATGGTTTTCCGGTCATTTCATTTTATGTCTACGTCGGCGCCAATGACGGTTCATTGCGGATGGCGCACTGTGCCAATAAAGAGTGCACCGGCGCGATATCGAGCGTGGAGCTCGATACGGGTCGTTTCACCGGGGCGTCTTTTGAGACGGGTCGCCATTCATCCATAGCCATAAGCGGTCTGTACCCAGTCATCAGCTATTATGATGATAATGGCGATGATCTGACGTTTATCAGGTGCACGAGCTATGACTGTTCGTCGCACCTCGCCGAGGTCGACGTCGATGCCGTCGGTTCGGTCGGAAAGTACACCTCGATAGCGATCAATCCCGCGACCGGGTTCCCCATGATCAGCTACTATGACTCGTCGAATGCAGATCTAAAATTCGCGAAGTGTTTTGATGCTGCCTGTACCAGTCCTGCACCTCAGAAATCGATCGTGGACGACGGAGGCGGCTCGGCGCTCGTCGGGGAGTACTCACGGCTTGCGATAGCAGCCGACGGGAAGCCGATGGTCGCCTATACGGACAGGACAAATGATTATTTGAAGTTCGTGAAATGCGGAACGGATGACTGTTCGGTGCCTGCGTCAAACAGCATGACTATTCTCGACAGGACATATACGTGGTCCTCATACTCCTGCGGCGTCAATCCTTCTCTCTCTTTGGCACGCGGGAGTGATAATCTACCGGTGATCGGTACTCATATTTCAAAAGGAGTCTGTCCTGGCGGCAAATTTCGAATGATCCACTGCGGGGACGACACGTGTGGCGGCAACCCTAGTGGCGGCGGGGGTGTCGGCACGACGTTCGGCGGGCCGGTACGCATATCGGCATCAGATCTGCCGACGAACGGTTCGCTCTACGTGCAGAACACGATCAGCTCGCCGGCCTTCGTCGCTGCATCGACCGAACCTCTGTCAGGTATCGCGACCGTGAACAGCTCGACCACTATTTCTATCACTGGTGATTTCCGGTACGGATTGTACGGTCAATCGTCGGGGTTATACGGCATCGACGGCTATGGTCAGAATGCAATTGGTCTGTACGCTCAAAATTCCTTGAGTGCCGCGGTGAATGGGGCTCCTTCCACGGCATTCGCGGCTGCGAGGGGGGATACCCTGAGCCAGACAGGGGGAGCTGGCGTCTTCGGCTATTCCTTGAGCGGCGGCAATGGTATCGAGGCGCACGGCCAGGTCTGTGTGGCAGGCGACGTGGTGGCGTCCGTGGGCAGAGCAGGTGACGAGAGCGCCGCGATCTATGGCAGGGGCGGCCAGTACGGTGGTTACTTCGAGGGCTCGGTGAAGCTCGATGACAGCAATCTTTCAAATAATGTCAATCTGTATATCGGGAACACCGGCGTGGGGTATAGTCAGCTGAAAGCGATGCTTGATTGGTGCAAGACGAAGGTGAAGAGCGCCGGCCCTCCTATTGTGTATATGTGTCCTGATGCGTATTAATGATATGCGGAACATTCGAAAAACATTGCCCCACTTCACGCGCAAAAGAATGCACGGCTCTCTCATGCGCGTCTTCGCTCTCGTGGTCCTGTTCGCGAGCGCTGCGGTCGTCGCGCACGGAGCAAGCACCTGGCTGGGACCAGCGGTGCCGCCCACGGGAATGAGCAATCTGGATACGATTCTTGATCTGCGCGATTTCATCAGCACATCGAAGCTTGAACGTCAGTTCGTCCAGGGGCCTCTGTATGTGCGGAATAAAGCCAATGCGAACACCGATCAGTATCCGGCGCGGTTCGGGCTTGACGCGTCGTTCGGGCTGACGACGGTCGTGAGCGAATTCGGGAAGAGATTTTCCATAGCCATAGGCAGTGACGGGTTGCCAGTCGTGGCCTATCAAGGGACGGGTAATTCGTTACGAGTTATTAAATGCACGAACCTTCTCTGCTCAGCCGTCAATAGTCCGCAACAGCCCGGTCCTGCAACTGACACAAATCTCTATACTTCGATGACGATCGGTACAGACGACTTTCCCATTCTCGCGTATCATACCCAGATTAACGTTGATGCAAGCAACCAGGGTCAGCTGAAGGTGGTTCACTGTGTTGACATCGCATGCGCGAATACCGTTGATGTGGCGCGCGAGCTCGAGCATGGAAACGATGTTGATTTTGGTCGCTATGCTTCGATCGCGATCGGAAACGACAATCTTCCGATCATTAGTTACTGGGACAGTGATCAGGGAGTCGCTGTTATTCATTGCAAAGACGCGCGCTGTTCTGCCCACTACCCGCGGACGATCGTTGACTCTACAAATAATGGCAGCGGCACCTATGCAGGGCAAGAGGGGATGCTCACTGTCAGGCCGGACGGTATGGCTGTGATTGCATACCGTGGTTCTAGTAGTTCTTACTTACGCACAGTCGTCGTTAATTGTTCCAGCGGTTCGTGTACGGTGGCTTCTGGGCCGGCGCAGCAAAATAACTGTAACCCTCTTCCGTCATGCGGTGTGGATTCATATATTAGCATCAAAACGAATCCGGCAGATGGAGATCGTCCGATTCTTGCCTACAATCGCGACGGCGGGGTGAGAGTTGCCCGATGTGCAAATGTGAACTGCAGCTCGTACAGCCCAGCGGCGCCAGTCGTCATAGATGCCTCGGCAGAAAAACCGTCGCTTGCGATCGGGCTGGATGGTTTGCCGGTCATTGCCTATTATGACAGCACTGCGCCAGATAATATGAAGGTGGCGCATTGCAGAGATGTCTCTTGTTCGACGTTCGATAGTACGACCATTGACTCGAGTACTGATTCAAGTAGTAACGCTGACACACGTCTCGCTATTGGCTCCGACGGTTTCCCCGTAATCGTCTATCGGTCTGAGGGCGGTACCGACAAAGACAAGATAGTGCACTGCGCCGATGTGGCGTGCCAGCTGACCGGATCCCGCAGGGTCGGTATTCTCGGCATCGGTGACGGCACCGCGACCTCGGGCGTCGTGCCCTCCATCACGCAAGGAGCGAACGTCGGCATCATGGGATACACCGATAATGCGAATAGCTACGGTATCTACCTTTCCTCACTTCTGGGGACGACGACCAATGCTCAAGTGGATGAAGCCGGGGAGTGGGCAGGGCAGTTCTACGGGCCGGTACAGGTAATGAATCCGGCGGTGGGGAATTATTACGGCGACCTCTCGGTTGCCAGCACCTTCACGGCATCGAACGGTCTCAGAGCATCGTCCACGTTACCTCTCCCGGGGATCGATTTGTTTGGTTCACGTGGGACATCGGGCACTCAGGCCATTCGTGGCGTCACCTCCGGCGGTATAGCCGGGTATGGCATCCAGGGGATGAGCACCGCGGCGAGCTCGAATGAAGCGTCTATTTCTCTCGTGACGCATGAAGAGTCCCAGGCGCTTTTCGGCCAGTCGAACACCACCTACGGCATACTTGGCAGAAGCAATACCAAGAACGGCATACTTGCCGAGGCGACAGCGTCGGATGAGAACATCGGGGCGCACGGTACGTCTGTCGACTACGGCGTCTATGGCGACGCGGCTTTCGTGATATCAGGCGATAAGTTCGGCGATCCGGCAACAAACTATGTGAGCCAGCCAGCAGGCGTCGGCGTCTTCGCGTGCACGAGCGGAGCAGTCGCCGGACATTTCGAGGGCAGCGTCAGGGTGGCGGGCCAGCTGGACATGGGAGTCCGGAGCCAGACGTACGTGGTGAACAGCGGCGGGAGCACGGTCATCTGGAAGTTCATCACGCCGGACGCTTCGCTGACAGAGTCTTCTTTACAATCGATCTGGAGTGCGTGCACGAGTGCTGGCGGATGCACGGGCTCGCTGCCCACCCTGTAGACATGACCGTATGAAACCATACCGAACACAGCAAAGAAGCACAGGGACACGACATGTAGGGTCGGTGGTTTTTCTTCTGGTCCTGACTTTTGTACTTGGCCGCTCGTATGCTGTTGCGCAGACGTGGACAAGACCATTGAGCCCCCCTCCGACGAATAATTCGGGACAGCCGCCGGGGCTTTCCGGACTGACCGATGTCCTCAGGGTCAGTCCCATCGGTACGCAGGTGCTGACCGGTTCTTTGATCGCGTCGTTCGTCTCGTCGTTCCCGGTAGAGCTCGCG
>JBBTUM010000021.1:0-2595 GCA_038063795.1 Patescibacteria group bacterium
GCACGCTGATAACGACCAATTCTTCCGTTTCGAAACAGGCCGCGGCAAAGCCGTCATTGATGGCAATGAGTACGACGTGAGCGACGGGACAGCCGTTATCGTCCCCGCAGGAGCAAAACATAACATTATCAATGTATCGGACGAAGAACCGCTGAGATTCTACACGATCTACTCGCCGGCCCATCACAAAGACGGCATCGTGCGCGCAAGCAAGGCGGAAGCCGAGGCGCATGAAGAGGAGTTCGACGGCGTGCCTACCGAGTAGACGTACCTGTCAGAGATCCCACCCATCATGCATATTCGCACAGCAGCCTCAGACGAATACATAGCCATGAGCGACGATCCGAAGAAGTTCTACGCAGGAGGCTTCCTGTATGACCCGACCACGCGTCGCATTCTGCTGCAGAAACGGGACCACAAGACTGACGTCAATCCCGGAAAATGGGGCTTTTTCGGGGGAACCCGCGAGGGGGACGAGACGCCTCTCGGCTGTTTCCTGCGCGAACTCAAGGAGGAGCTCAATATCGACGTTGCCGAAGGCTCTGTGACACCACTCCGCCAGTATCTCAACACCGAGAGGAGCACACACCGCTATGTCTACTATATCGAAACCGACATGCCGAAAAGCGAGATGCGTCTCGGCGAGGGCGAGGACTTTGACTGGATATCGCTCGATACGGTGTTCGCGCTTGACCTGACGTCGAAGACGATCACCGATCTGCGATTTTTTATCACAACACAGAAACTATGACACCGATCGTCTACTTCGCAGCTCCGATGCGCGGGGATACTGCATACAAAAAAACTGTCCAGGCGCTGGTTGCTTATATTCAATCAATCGGGTATTCGGTTTTAACGGAGCATGTAGCGGCCGAGGGGACTCCGGATATTAACCTGACGGCAGAGCAAATCGAGAGAAAAGATATTGCTTGGCTCGATACCGCAACGCATGTCATTGCGGAAATTTCCGGAGCTTCGACCGGCGTCGGCCGTGAGATCGAGTACGCGCGCATGAAAGGGAGTTTCGGAAAAACGCCCGCGCAGATACTGTGTCTCTATAACGCCGACCGCGAATTCTATGCGTCTCCCATGATCCGCGGCATGGATCCCGATCGGTATCCGAACCTCGCCGTGCGTCCATACGCTTCGGTCAACGAAGCTCAGAAGGTCATAAAAAAATTTCTCGGGTAAATGAAAAAAATATTTTTCATTCTAATACATCCGGTGCGAAGACTGTATTGGTTCATCATGAGGCCGCACACGCAAGGAGTGAAAGGCATCGTTTTTTTTGAAAATATGGTCTTGATGATCAGAAATTCGTACGGCAGAGGACACTGGACATTACCAGGCGGCAGGGTCAAACGAAAGGAACCGCCCTTAGACGCAGTCAAAAGAGAGATCAAGGAAGAAACTGGGATAACAATTGATCAGTATCATCTTGTGGTCACCTATAAACATGTGAAAGAATACAAAAGAGACACAGTGTCTTGCTTCGCGGCAGATACGGACACGGACCAATTCAAGATCGACCCTTCGGAAGTTAAAGAAGCTCGCTGGTTCCCTGTCAGGGAGCTCCCAGATTTCATCTCTCCCAATATCAAGAAATTCGTCGTTCCATTCATACAGGCACATGCAAAAAAATAAATTACATCCTCGGGCAGCTCTCGGCCAAATCCACGTCTACACAGGCGACGGCAAAGGTAAAACGACCGCAGCTCTCGGCCTTTCAATTCGTGCAGCAGGCCAGGGCAAAAGGATCGCCATTGTCTACTTTGATAAGGGCGGCCTCCTCTACGGCGAGCGGAACATCCTGCCGAAACTGAAACCGCATATCAATTTCTGGGTGACCGGTCTGGTGCGGTTCGTACCAGGGAAACCATTTCGCTTCGGAGTGACCGCAGGCGACAAACAGGAAGTGCTCAAAGGAATCGATATCGTCTATTCGCTTTTCAAAAAGAAATACGACCTCATCATCATGGACGAGATCTGCTCGTGCATGGCGCTCAAGATGGTGCCTGCCGCGCACGTGCTGAGGCTACTGAAACTGAAACCAAGGTATACTGAACTTGTGATGACGGGCAGGAATTGTCCGAAAAGAATACTGGACGCCGCCGATCTCGTGACCGAGATGAAGCTCATAAAGCACTATTTTTACAAGGGCGTTCCCGCCAGACAGGGAATCGAATTTTAGAACCGGAGCTCCCTTGACAGTACCGCGACAGCTGCTAGAATCAGCTGTCTTTTCATTACATTCGTTCTTCACAACACGCTCACCAGAGGAGACACGCATGTTTCTAAAAGCGCTACGGGCGTTACAGATCGGAACGGTCATCGTTTTTTTCCTGCTGCTCTTCATGCGACCCGAGCTCATGAACTGGAGGGACATGCTCGGCATGACGTGCTTTCTGACCTACCTCGTAGGCCACAGCGGCAGGATCCGCGTTCCGAGAATCATCATGGTCATGGCGATAGCTGCCCTGGTGCTCTACATCGGCTCTCTCTTCATCGAGGATTTTCCTCATCGCATCAGTCCCATCAATCTGCCGAATCGACTTGCGGTACTGATCGGTAGCGCGTTAAATCTACTCGTCATAG
>JBBTUM010000022.1:0-1904 GCA_038063795.1 Patescibacteria group bacterium
CTTTTTTGAATGATGATCGTAAAAAATAGGCTATATTTTTCGCAAAAGCTTACACCGAACGGAACGCCGTACCAAGGACCCCGCCGGTGTTGGGTAAATGACTGGGTGGATTCGGGGCTAACAATGGGACCCGTCAGGTCATTTACTTTTGGGTGTAGTAAATAACGTAGTCTCGTCGGTCGCCGGCAGGCGATACTTTACGTTCCGTTTCGCGCCTGAACGCGGCTCAATCCTCTTCAGCAAACCGAGGCGCACCCACTTGCCGAAAAGTTTCGACACCTTCACGGTGTCATCCACGTGCAGTAGGGCGCGCGCTTCTGAGTTCGCGATGTATTTGTTCCGCGTGAGGTACGCCGAGATCTTATCCCACTCAGACGGGGTGCTCTCGTTCAGCAATACAACGCGTACGGAGTCCTGCAGATGCGGGTACGTGACGAATATCGGTGGATAGAGATTTGCATCAAGCATCGTCTGACGCATGGCACGCACGCCTTCGTTCTGATCTAGGTTCGGCGGTTCTGGGAACTCGCGTAAGTGCTTGACCAACAGATCGTTGCGATAGCCGAGCGCGCGCGTGAGCCCGATGTTGGACGGCGTAATGTTGAAAGGGAGCAAGCCCGGACTCTCGGTCTCCACTCGATCCTCAAAGATTCTAACTTCAATGTCGTGCTTCGTGTGGTAGTCGCGGTGGATCACCGCGTTTGTGATGGCTTCCTTCACGGCGCGTTCAGGAATCTTGTAGGTTGTCACAAAGCCAGACGGCACCTTGATTCCCGTGGACAGTAGACCGAGTATATACTCGTGGGCATCGCGGATCTGCCGCACGATCGACCCTTCAATCGTTTTCGGAATCCCGATTAGGTTCAGCGTGTCCTTAACCCGCTCGAGTGACCCCTCGTATTGAAATACTCGAATCACGCACTTGGTCTCCATGAGATCGCTCGGATGCTCGGCAAAGAGGAGAACCGCCGCGCGGGTTGGCTTGACCTGACCGTCGACTCTGCGCACCAAACCCGTCTTCATGAGCACGTCGTTAATCGGTTCATCTGCCAGGTTGCGTTTTGTGCGCCACGCCTCGTAGGCCGGCGTCTGTAAGAGCGCCGTGTCGACGTCAACGGTCTCAGTGTCCGCCTTGCGAAACCCTTTGACGTACGCCATGTGAACAATCTCTTGCGGGCTGAGACGTTTATTCCCCTTCTCCAGACGCGTGTAGACATGGTTGTTGATCGACCGGAACTCGTCCTCAACTTTCGGAACTCGCAGTAGCGCAATCCGGACGTTCTTTGTCGGGACGGTGACCAGGTCCGGGTTCCAGAGATGCGGGATCGGCGGACTGATGTTGCGCACGGCCTTGGCCAACTCGTCGTAGAGTTCCAGGTTCTGCTCGATGCCGCTGATACGCGTCATTCCAGGTCGTGCTGATTTCTCCGGGTCTTCCACGCCGATGAAGATCAAGCCGCCGTCGGTATTGGCCATCGCCACTATGGACTCCAGGGTCCGATCGAGCCCCTCGTTTCGGGCGCCGAGCTGCTTGAATTCCAAAACGCGAGTCTCGGACGGAATCGCTAGTATTTTTTGGATGAGGTCATCGGATGGAACCATACGCAGATAAGAAGTGAAGTCCGCTTGATTCTGGCAAATCACCGCGTATTCAGCAATACCGCCTAAGCAGCTGGAGCGTCACGGTTCGAACCACGCAACGAGAGTCAAGTTCATGGTATTCGACTCTACATCGCGGGATCTCGATGGGGCTGCCCGTTGATGTGCACTCTGGTGTCAGTGCAGCGTTTTCTAGGCATCACTCAGAAACAACGAAAAACACGCAGGGATTATCCATGCGTGTTTAACTTGGTGGACTGTAGCGGGATCGAACCGCTGACCTCTTCCATGCCATGGAAGCGCTC
>JBBTUM010000023.1:0-1868 GCA_038063795.1 Patescibacteria group bacterium
TCTGATGCGCTCTGTTCCGTGAAGCCGACGATTTGCCGCGTTGGGCGAGAGAGATCTTCAAAGGCCGTTTTTTCTGTCAAAAATTCTGGACTGAAAAGAAGCTTGACGCTCGGGTACTCTTCTTGCAGCGCCTCGGTCGTTCCGGGAAGCACTGTTGACTTGATCACCGCAGTTGCGCCCTTGCCTATCCTCGAGAGCACGTCGCGAATCGCAGAGTCGTCAAAGCCGCCGTCCTCGTGGTACGGCGTTGGAACGCAAATAAAGACCGTTTCAGCTGTTCTGAGAACGGTATCGTCATCGTAGTTTTTCCCTGGGTCGTAGACCGCCGTATCGATCCCCTGCGCCGTGAAGTACGTCTGCATGGCAGAGCCAACGACGCCTAGACCCGCTATTACAATCTTGGCCATAGGTTTATCGTATCTCGATTGTATCACCTGCGATGTGTACTGTCACTTGTGAGCCCGGGACTTTCGCTCCCTCAACGATCTGCAGTGCCAGCGGATCAAGGATCTCATGCTGAATGAGGCGCTTCAGGGGACGCGCGCCGAACGCTTTATCGTACCCTTTCTTCGTCAGGTATGATTTCACCGATTTGTCGAATCGGAGCGTTACATCGCTGTTCTCCTTCAGACGTTTCGCTACCTCCTCCAGCTGGAGTTCCACGATATCTGCGATATGCTGCATGCTTAGCGCATGGAAGATAATGATCTCATCCAGGCGGTTCAAGAATTCGGGTCGGAAGGTCTGCTTCAGAAGCTCGTCGATCGTTGCTTTGACGTTCGGATCGATCTCGCCGCCAGCCTCATGGATCGCATCGCTTCCGAGGTTCAAGGTCATGATGATGATGGTATTTTTGAAATTCACAACACGTCCTTTTGCGTCAGTTAGCCGGCCGTCGTCGAGGATCTGCAACATGATATTGAAGACGTCGGGATGCGCCTTCTCGATCTCGTCGAAAAGAATGACACTGTAGGGCCTTCTGCGAAGGGCCTCAGTTAGCTGTCCTCCCTCATCGTAGCCGACATAGCCTGGGGGTGAGCCGATAAGTCGGGAGACGCTGTGTTTCTCCATATATTCTGACATATCGATGCGAACCAGCGCATCCTCGGTATTGAACATGACCTCGGCGAGCGCTTTTGCTGTTTCAGTTTTGCCAACGCCAGTGGGCCCGAGGAAGAGAAAGCTGCCGATAGGACGACCTGCCTCGCTGATCCCTGCTCGTGACCTTCGCACCGCGCGTGCGATCGCCTGAAGTGCGTCGTCTTGCCCGATGACCCTCCTGCCGAGCTCGTCTTCAAGGTGAACAAGCTTCTCTTTTTCCGAGGAGAGCATTTTCTCGACGGGGATACCGGTCCAGCGCGAGACAACGCCCGCGATCTGGTCAGGCCCAACTTCTTCCTTCAAGATACGTTTTTCAGGGTCGATCGCGTTCAGTTTCGCGGTGTTCTTCTTTATCTCCTTCTCGAGTTCGGGGATCGAGCCGTATTTGATCTCGGCGACCTTTTGGAGGTCTCCTGCTCGTTCATGTTGGTCGGCCTGCACTTTCAAAGCCTCGATCTTTTCGGCAAGCTCTTTGTTCTTCATGATCAGGTTCTTCTCATGCTTCCATGCGAGCTCGAGTCCTCGTTTTTTTTCCTTGAGGTCGGCAATTTCTTTTTCGAGCGTTTTGAGGGACGTTTTTGACGTAACATCCTTCTCTCGTTTCAATGCTTCGCGCGAAATTTCCATGCCCGTCACCTTCCTGCTCAAACGGTCTAGCTCGGTCGGCATGCTGTCGATATCCATTCGCAAGCCTGATGTCGCCTCGTCGATGAGGTCGATCGCTTTGTCCGGAAGAAAGCGATCAGTGATATAGCGCTGCGAAAGGT
>JBBTUM010000024.1:0-2178 GCA_038063795.1 Patescibacteria group bacterium
CGATGCTGTCGACTGATGTGAGCGACTGCCCCGCGACGATGTTGCCGTCCGTCGTGATCTCGAGTGACTCGATCGGTTTGCCATCAAGACCCGCGACGTGCATACGGAGGTTGCCCGAACCCGACACATCCATCTTGACCTGCGCAAGACCTGCCTGATTGTAATGTATCTCAAAAATCTTGTCGCTCACGCCATCGCCATTAATATCTTTCATGATCACGCCCTTCTCGGGATCGATCGTCATGCCGTTCTTTGCCATGAATTCTGTAACACGACTATCATATGTATAGTTCTCATGCCCCTGGAGTGACTCGTATACTTTTTGTGCTGCTGCTCTGAGCGGTTCAGCCGAAGGAATGCCGCCCGCTGCCGTCTCAACAGCCGCAGGGGTTGCTGCCGATGATTCATGCAGCATCGACATGACACCGCCGAAGTTGGCTCCCTTCTCGTGGGCGGCATGCAGCACATTCATGACCGCGTCAGGAGCTACGCCTGCCGTGTGGGCTTCCTTGATAAGTTCCGTCGCATGGGCCGGGTCCATGCCGAACTCACGGGCACTGTCCATGAGATTGTACATCTCTTGGTCAAAATGAACGCCCGGAGTATGAGACACCACCGCGTCGTAAAATGCATTGTGTGATTCGATCGAGCTGACGGCTTTCTCACCCAGATCGGCAGCCGCCAATATCTCGCTCGTCTCGATGGCCTTGCTCGTCAGGCTCTCGTTCATGAGCTGGTTAAAGGCGTCGCTTCCGGCGAATGCCTTGAGCTGCTCGGCGGTCACGGTATCGATATCGCTCGGCAATCCGTACTCAGCAGGATCTGACTGGATCTTGTCCTTGATGGCATCCAGTACATGCGTGAGCCTGCCTTCGGAACCCGTCACCGCTTTCATGCCCTCTATCGTATCACCCATGGCCTGGGACACGGCCTGCGTCTTTGCTTCGATCACGTCCCAGACCGACCGGGCCTTGCTGACGTCAGTATTTTTCAAGATATCCAGCGCATCAGGGCCTGGCGCCTCGGGACCCGGCACAGGAGCTTCGGGCGTCGGTGTCTCAGGGCCTCCGGCAGGAGCCGGCTCAGCATCACCCGTAAAGAGCTTGCGACCAATCATGCCTGCGGTGAGAGCCGCGGCACCGATAGCAAGACCCTTACGCTTCATCTTGTTCCTGCGCTCCGTGTCGGTAAGACCTTCCTCGCGTGTATGGCGGGTGGTGGTCTCTGCATTCAGTCGGGCTGTGAGTGCTTTCGCGAAAGCCTGCTCGCGTTCTCCCTCGTCCGCGGTCTCGGGGACGGACTGTTTCAGTATCCTACCTTCCCGTTCGAGAAGCGCTTGGACAATCACACTTGTCTTCTTACCGTCGCGACCGGCATCAGCCAGCGTGACCCCTTTCTCGATGCGCATGACACGCAGCCTGGCCAGTTCTTTTGCCACATCTTCTTTCGAAAGAGCAGCGACCTGTTCGCGCAGAATATTCGCCTCGCCCTTCGTATGCTTGTACAAGTCATCGACAAGACCACGGTGACCGATATTGAGTTTCTCGATGCCAAGGATGCGGTGGCGCTCGAGGCCTGCCTCGGTGGCCGTATATGAAGATGCGGCGCCCAAGGCTGCACGCACGCCGACAAGCGCTGCTCCGCCAACGCCGGTGAAAGCCGCAGCAGTAAGACCGAGACCAACAAGGAGTCTTCCCTTCGACATCTGCCGCCATGCGGTCTTCCATTGTTCAAGCTTGTTTTTTTCGATCCCGGTCGTGGCCAGCGTATCGATCTTCGCGTCTTCTTCACGGACGAGCCCGATCATTCGCTCGGCCATGCGCTTATTGAATTCAGCCTTTCGCTCGTCGCTGGCAAGCTCTTTTTTCAGATCCTCATCAGAGATATCAGGATTATCTGCCCGTATCAGCTTCACCAGCTCCGCTTGTACTTTCGGTGCGTGGCCAGACAGCTCCTGCTGTCGGTGGGTTCGCAACTGTTCTTCATACCGTGTGCGGAAGGTCTCGAGCGTTGCGGGGTCAGAAAGGTCAACCTTGGCTCCATCAAGATCCATGGTTCTGCCGAACAAGCGGCCGATACGTCCACGAAAAACATTCCCCCTGAGCCTGCGTGCTTTGATGTAGGCGACGCGGGAAGCATCAATGGAACCTATTTCACGCGTAGGCGGCACATCCTGAG
>JBBTUM010000025.1:0-21660 GCA_038063795.1 Patescibacteria group bacterium
TCGTGGCGGTGAAGCCGTCATTCAACGAGTTCGCAGCTGGGTCTTTAGGTCCGGCAACAGTATTACCTGCCGGGTCCTTTATCGTAAGATTCGTAATGTCAGAGATAACTTCCGTTGCGTCCTGGACGCCAGTCGTCGTCGTGGCGACCTTGATGCCCAGAGCAGAGATGTTACCCGCTTCTCCTCTCATCACGAACTTGAACTTGCCGAGGAGGACACCATTGGTGTTCTCAGCGACGTTCGTGTCCTGTATCGCGATGGACTCGACGCGGAGCTTACCGTTGCCGATGGTCGTATCTGCCGGGTTGTAGAACGGAGACGTTGTGACACCGGTGTACGCCGGCAAGACGTTGAAGCCGCGGAGGTTGTCGAAGACAACGACATCTCCTTGCTTGTCAACTTCATAGCTTATCGTACGCAGTGAACCGCTCGTGACGTCGAGCTTGAGGTCGAGATTGACATTGTTGCCTTTCAGGATCTCAAGACTCAGGTTGGTGAAGCTGAGCTTGTCAGCTGTCGCCTTTGTCATCGTCGCGAGCGTCGTACCGGTGTTCGCGTTGATGAGCCGGATGTTCTCCACATCCTCAGGAGCTGCAGAACCGTTGTTCGTGAAGGTAATCGACTTCACGACCAGGGTCTGTGCTGTCGCGGTGCTGTTGTTCGTGATCCTGATCGAGCTCACCACGAAATCCTTGGTTCCGACTTCCTGAGTGGAAGCAGATGGGTTGTTCGACCCGCCAACGATCGTCGCAGTGCCGACGGTGATCGTACCATTCGTCAACATCACGTTGCCGGTGATCGGCAAAGTGCCTGACATGGTGGCATTGTTCTTCAGAGCAATGCTGCTCAGGCTCATCGCTGGATATTCTCCGGCGGTCGCAACAAGGCTTGCGGCCATGTTCGCTGCAACGATGACGTCCATAGTGCCGTTTGCAGGCACCGTGAAGTCGTCGTTGAAAACAGCCTGATGGCCAGAGTTCAATGACTTGCTGTAGTTGTTGAGCGGCAGCATCGTGCTGGCGTCAAGCAGATCGAAGTCAGTGAATTCCGTGTCGCTCGCGATGCCGCCACGGAGAATCGTCATCGAGTCAACCGTGATCGCGTTCGCGCCTGCGCTCAGACGGACGGTCAGCATCGGGACGCGTGCTGCACCACCGAGTAAAACGGTGTTCGCTGCCGGAGTGTTCGGTGAGAGTGAAACAGTCACCGAGCCGCCCGGAACAGTCGAGCCCGTGCCGCCGCCGGCGATCGTCGCGAATGTCTCCGCGGCGGTCACCGAGCTGCCGGTCGTGTAACCGGAGATACTCGGAACCTCAACGACGTAATCGTAGTTCAGGTTGTTCGCATCAAAGGAAGCCGTGCTCGCAAACGGACGGATCTTTCCGCCTTCTACTCTGTAGATGGTGGAGTCTCCGGTCTTCTGCAAGAGCGTCCCCTCTGAATGCATCGAGGAAGCCATGTCACTGCCCATCGTATAATTACCGAAGGTCAGCTCATGCACATCCCGCACCCAGGTAGCCCATTGTGCGCCATAGAGAGCCGCAGCGGTCGCCTCATCGGGGATCGCACGCAGCTTGCCACCGGCCTCGACGGCATAAACCTTCGCGGTGTTTGGGTGGGTGACTAACAGGGTACCCGGCCTGTAAGAAACAGGCGTGCCGGTCGGATACATGTCCAACTCGGCGATCGTGGCGGCCTTGATGCCGTCAAAATTCGTGTACCACGTGAAGTAGGTCTTCGCATCGGGGAAGACATGCTTCGTACTGGTCGAGCCATTGATGTAGTAGACAGCGTCGCTGTTCGGGCCTTTGACCAAGTCACCGCCCATCAAGGCAGCAGAAGTACTCGGTACAAAGGAACCGAAACTGAGCGAAAACACCATCATGAACATCAAGGCACTGAAAGAAACTTTCTTGAGTGTATCGTTCATTTAAGAGTTTCCTCTTGTCGTCCTCTACATAGACGGCCCCATCAAAGTCCGTACTTTCCGCGTGCGGAAGACCACCTCTGCTGGTATCCTGTGAGTGACTCACAGTCGACCTTGGTGATAACCAGAACCTGTGGAGAATCGACCTGACGTTAACGAGCTGTACTATGTAAAGAACGTTAATTAGATGCCTCATCCCATTAACGGGATGGGGTAAGTAAACGTTCCCTCTCATACGCGCGCATATGCGTACTCCACACCCCGCGCAAACGGGGTTGGTCAAGGGCGCGGGCATTCGATCCTATCTTCGAACGCTCATGTCCTGAACCAACATGCAGTGCTGTTATCTCTTACTCAAAAGAACGCTCCCGTATGCAGGGCTTCCACTACTCGCCGAAAGGCGCGTCTGCGGTTTCCTCCGAAAGTTGTACGGTTTGAACCGTCACCTCAATACTCGGAACTGATTGGGCGCTGACCTCGCTGCCCGGGTCAAGAACAGGCGTCTGCTGTTTGACCGGCTCCGGCTCCTCCTCCACGATACCGCCGGCCGCGTGCACTTCCTGTAGCAACTTCGCTGCTCGGCTGATGACATTCTTCGATTCAGAAAGCTTCGCGAGCGAAACGCTCAGGTTGTCCAGCACCACGAAATCCTCCGCGGCATCGAGCAGCGCGTGCGCATCGCGAGCCAGCTGCTGGGTCTGGAATTTCGGCAGAAGGAAGTCGTTCGACACCTGCGCGCTGATCTTTTCAATGTCGGAAACACGGCCTCGCTGCTCGAGGATGCGGTTTTGCAGCAATGCCGTCACTTCGGCCCGATTACCTGAACCTCGCAGCTCTACCATCTCGATCATCGCCTCGAGAGCCGTATATGATATGTATTCATTCACGATCTGCACTTCCACGATCACCTGTGCAAGATTTCGCTTCTCCTCCTGCTGAGAGGCCTCTTCGGCACTCTCGCCCGTCGAGGTCGCTTCGGTACCGAGGAATGCCAGTTCGCTCGAAAGCATAAGAGGATCTGTCGACGTGCTGAGCGCTATGCTCGACAATGACTTGGTAACCGCTTCAGGAGCGATAGCAGAGAGCGCGTTCTTGTTCTCCTCGAGTGCACGGACAGCCTCAGAGGCCTTGGCAGTGAGATCCATCGCTAAAGCGGCGACGACCTGCGGCGCGGTCTTCGTCTGCTCTTCTTTGCTTATCTTCAGACTGTGGCTTGCCGCGGTGATGTCCTTTTCCAGACGCCGGACCAGCTGTGAGATGTTCTCGCTCTTTCTCGGGCTCTCAGGTCGTGAGACGACGACCGAGAGCTCTCGAAGCCGACTGTCAACATGACGGATATGCACACGGCCTTCTTGTATCGCAGAGACCGCGAACGCAACTTCAGCTTTCTCGAAGGAGAGCTTCACTGGCCACAAAAAATCTCCCGGCACGGCGGCCTGAGCGATAAAGCGAGTCGAGCTCGAGAGCATGACGATGATAAGCAGTCCAAAAACAAGCTGGCGCTGAGGGATCAAGCGACGCGTCATGCGCAACCCCCAGAGCGACACAGCGTCACCAAATCGAACGCGTTCACGTCCGCGAGCTTGTTGGCGCCGGTTGACCTCTGCCAGTATCCGATGTTTGCCGAGCATGACCGTCCGCTGATCGAGATCCATCTCGGGCAGTTCGCGTAGCTTGTGAAATGTATGTTGCAGTGATCTCATGAGTGTGTCTCTTGGCTGTCCATCTCCTTGCGCAAGGATTCCATTGCGCGGTGCAAGGAAACACGCACGTTATTCGGCTCCTTGCCGACGATGTCAGCGATCTCGCGGATAGAGAGGCTCTCTATGTGCCGCAGGACGATGACATCCTGATATTCCTGTTTCAATTTTTTTATGTGCTGTCGTAAGAAATGTACTTCCAGTTCTCTATGGTCGGGTGCTATGGCATGTGCACCATCATCCTCGATGGCCTCTATCAGGCTCGCTTGGCGCTCGCGGGCCCGGTAGTAATCCACAACCTTTCGATAGGCGACCTTGTAAAGAAACGACTGTATCCTGTCTATCTTGTTCCTGTCAGCGATGTATTGCCACGTCTGTAGGAAGACTTCCTGCACCAGGTCATGCGCTGCCGATTCATCCGAAATCCTGAAATAGATATACCGGTATATCTGCCTAACGTAGGTCTCATAAATGAACCCAAATGCCTCACTATCGCCTCGTTGAAGCCGCAGTAGCGCTATCCTCTCTTTCAAACTGTCCTTAAGCCGCTTCATAGTATACGTCGTCTAATTAGGGGGTTCATTACACCTATGGTAAACAAAAAAAGCCTTATAGAAATAAGCTGATCTAGGGGGCTTTATGTTACCTTCATGTGATACATCAGGGCATTTGCTAATGCCCCTCCGGAAATAACCCGTGCGCAATTTCAAATTATAGGCATTCTCAAATGTTTTGTAAAGTCATCACAAGAAATCAACCAATAATACGAGTCCCTATTTCATCCAGTCTTGCAGATAAGGCGCTGATGCTTGATTAAATTCTACAATAGTGTAGAATTCCAGCAATGAGTTTATACAAAACTCCAGTACGAGTATCTGTCTCCGAGGCATCGCGGCTTTTTGGTGTTTCGACAAAACTGATTCGGGACGCCATCAAGGATCAGGAAGTCCGCTATATCGTCGTCAGAAAAAGATACAAAATCAATTTTGAAAGTCTGGTCCAGTGGTCACAGAAATCGGTCAGAAGATCGAATAAACTTGCTGCGAACGGTATCGGGCAATATGTCGATACCTGGCGCATGAGCGCCGCAAAATATAGCCCTCGACCGCCCAAGTGACGCAGACCTACTGAGTTTCCAGTACGGCGGTCCTGTCACCGCGTACAACGGTCAGTTTGATGGAACCATTGAGCTGATATTTTCTCCAGGCGTCTGAGAATGTCTGGGACATATCTATCACGTCTGCATTTACACCTGTGATGCGATCTCCGACCTGGATACCTATACGCGACGCCATCGAGTTCGGCTCTACTCTTCGTACCAGCGCCCCGCCGTTCACTGCATCCAGCGCATAGGTGATCCCAAGGCTCCGTTCATCCTGCGATGACAAGATCCGCGAAAGCGTATAGCCTATATGCCGCGCCGGAACAACCGCGCCATGTGTCACGCTCCACGCCAATGACAGATCGCCCGCTCCATTGAAAAAAAGCGTTCCTTTCCGATCCGCAAGGCCGACGAAGGCGTCGATGTCCTCGCTCGATCGCGTCCCATCTGCCGCGAGAGAAGCTATGTCAGATGACCGTGTGATATACGTTTGATAGAAAATCGGGACACCGGTCGCGTCGAGATCGTTCGAAAATATAACTTCCGCAGCAGCAGGCCGTTGTGACGACATCTGCACGGGACGAAGCCCCGTTACGGAAACTTTTACAAATGACAGCCCGGTATACGGATCCCGTACGACTCGCTCTGAAGTATAACGCGTTTCACCGATGAGTACGTCATACGGACTTTGAGACAGCTGTACTGACGTTATCAGCCAGCCGTCTGAGGTCAATACGACACCAACGCCAACGAAATCAGGGGGCGCGAAGATTACCGAATCCTTTTCGATCCCGGCGTTCGACCGTGAACGTACGATGCTCGCAAGATACTGCAGTGATCGGTCAGCGATCGAAACAAGAGGCTGCTCGGCATTGATGACGACCGGTATCTCTCTGCTTGATCCTTGTCGCGCATCAGTGAAAAACTGCGTCGTACTGAAATAATTGAGGAACAGCGCAAAACCAAGAGCGCCGCTCATTATGGCAAGGACGACGGTTATGATCAGATAGCCAAGACGCCTTCCTGTGGTGAAATCGACCTTATGCATGGTCGGTCGTTCAAAATGCGATGGATCGTATTGTTGCGGCATATATGTACTCCTTATTGCCAGGCTGCTGTCAGGAGCAATGCGGCGAGTATCGTCGTAAGGAGGATCAGATACCTCCGAAAAATCGCCCGTCTGCTCGAAATTTCCTGTCCTGCCAGCACCATCTCGATGATCAGATAAAACCAGCTGGCGACGATCGTCGCCCTGACATAATAGTGAACGGGTAAAAGGCGACTATACAGCGCTATTTCGCCGGTTGTCAAGGCAAGCGTCAGGAGAACGAGCCCTGCCGAGCTTTTGCGTAAACCGTGAGCGTTGATGACTCCTCGCCCCAGAATAAATGCCAGTAAACCGATTATGACGACCCCGTAGGAGAGCGGCGCATTGTAGGAGGTGACCATGAAATATATGACGGCGGCGGCCTGCCAGAGCGAAAGGGTGTTCACGAAGCCGCTCACACGGACGAAATTGCGAGCGATAAACTGGTGAGGTTCACGTACGATGCGGATGGCCGCATACAGCAGAAGACCGCTCACGATGCCCGTCACTATGCTGTACAAGTTTCTCGTAACAGGAGATGCCAGAATCAGCACGATGCCGAAAGAGGTCCAGGTAAAGATGAGATAATTCAGCCAGAGGTCCCAGTGCCTGATGAGACCATGGCGACCACCGATACCGACGGCAGCGATAAGGAGCCATGCCGTCATTGCCAGCCACGTGATGATCGCTAGCTTCGGATTATTGATAAAACTAAAAAAAAGTATCCAATAGCCAAATACGTAGAAATAAGGGTAGACGTATACCATATACGGCGCTCTCCTAGAGCCTATTCACGACAATGAACCACACCAGCGTGTTCAGCCAGGGATGCTTCGTGCCGACGGCGATGAGCTGCTCACGGACAGACGCTTGATCTCCGCCAACCAGGAGAAGCTCATCCCATGCGATCAAAGCCCGCACGACATCATCGCGAGCACTATCAAGGTAACCATCGCCGGTCGAGAAACCCTTCAAGTCATCGATCGCTTGATGTATCTCCTCACTCTGGATATAGATCCGGTCCGCGCCTGATGACGCAGCTTCAAGGAGTTCCGAGCTCTTACCAAAGTCATTCAACACGTTCATTATCGCACTTCTCGTCGCTCGCTGGTCAAGAGTTTCATGCGCCTTATACTCCGCATAGGCCGGGGTCCGTGGCTCGGACACCAGCAAAGCATCCCTCCTCGAGAGTACAGTGAAAAGTAAAACGCATAATCCAAGAGCTACGAAAAAGACAAAAAAATAGAGCCGCGGAGTATAACGAAATGCACGGATAGTATCGAATGTGAACGCCATGATCTAGATTGACATTGGACGTTCACAGTATAGCATTAACCGCATATCACAACAACGAACCCGCATCCATCGGAGCCCAGGCCTGTCGCTCATCATTCCACTTCTCGACCGTAAGATAGAGCACCTCCTCCGTGTCCGAATACGAATAGTCAACCCTGACCTCACCGCCGGCACGGTGAGAATAGAGCGTCTTTTTATCAAGCACCTTCGGCTGACGATTGAGCTTGGCTCGAAGTGTACCAAGCGGCCCGCGAAACTCGATAACGTCAGCCGTTCCCGGGTTCAGCTCTTCTGAATACGTCGCGACAACCTCAAAGTTGTCGCGTATTTTCTGACTTATGTCTTCCCAGCGTTCTTGTGTCATACGGGTATGTTTAATGGCCAAAACGCCTCTGTCGGCGAGAAAACTCATCCAATGCGACGTCGAAATCTTTTTCGGAAAAATCTGGCCAGAGTATGCTAGTAAAGTATAGCTCAGCGTAAGCAGCTTGCCAAAGGAGAAAACCTGATAAACGCTCCTCGCCTGAGGTTCTGATAATGAAATCGGGATCAGGGACTGACGCGGTGTAGAGATTCTGGGCTATGCTGCGCTCTGAAAGCTTGCCCACCTGCTTGATCGCCTTTCGGGCGGCCTCGACGATCTCCTGACGTCCTCCGTAGTTCAAGGCGATCAGAAGTGTGCCCCGCGTGTTTTCCCGGGTCAACGCATGCGCTCGACCTATAGCCTCTACGACGGTGCTGCTCAATTTTTTCCGGGAACCTATGAAAAGCAGCCGTATCCCTTTTTTATGAAGACGAACGGCTTGTTCATCGATCATCCGAAGCAGCAGGCGCATGAGATAGTCAACTTCTCGCTTGCTTCTGTTCCAGTTCTCGGTTGAAAAAGCGAACAGGGTGAGGTAGGAGACACCTCTCTGAAATGCATGATCAGCTATCGCAATAGCGCGATCATACCCCTTACGATGACCGGAAAGTGTAGGAAGGCCACGCTTTCGGGCCCAGCGGCGATTGCCGTCCATGATAATACCGATGTGAACCGGAAGAATGTGGTCCTTTTGAGGCATGACACTCATTCTAGTCGAAATCTGCGGAATACGGAAGGATTCTAACACGTGCTTATCTTTTCGATTCCCCTACTGAGCCTTGCTCAACGAAAAAATCACCAACCTTCGTTGATGATTTTTTCATGGTAGGCCAGCTCGAGTTGGAACCGTGGTGAAACTTGGCGTGCTTAGCTTTTCTAGCACGTTTTCATTATAGCAAAGGGACGCACCTCGAGCACCTCAAAAAGTGACACGAGAATGGGGTATTAAGGCGTCACTATATTTGATTCCACATCGTGAAGAATATTAGAACTTTAATACAAGCTCACTACTTTAGCTTAGCCTATAATTCTGAAGAGCTGGTCGATTTCGTTTTAGAATCGAATTATCGCTGAAATAGTGACTGAGAAACTGATCATTAAATGCAAGTATATAGGCTACAGGTTGGGGAACCACATACGCCGTTTTGCGTGATGTTTTTAAACCGCTAATGAAAATGCTTGCCTAGTTGAATTTAAGATGCTGTATTTAGTAGAAAGAAAGTTTTGGAATTGTTTTTTGTTTTAAATTAGCCAAAAAAATAAATATGTATTGACAAAAAATTGAATATATGGTATTATATTGTCATTAAGTTCATTACATTAAAGTCTTGATTCCGTGACTCAATTTTAGGTCATTCTGTGGCTTAAGATTGGGTCATGGAATAAGCCGACATTTCGTTGGAAGCCAGCCCAGTGTCCAAGGGAGACTGACATGCGTATTCTCGTCGTCGAAGACCAGGAATCTCACATTCAGGATGCACGCGCCATCCTCGATCAAGAAGGGGTCGAGTACGATCTCGTCAGGACTGAGGGGGCGGCCGTCAGACAGCTCAGGGATGGGGATCAGTTCGATGGCGTGATCACCGACCTCTTTCTTCCACACAGCGACAAGGCTCCCTGGACCGACGCCGATCAGCCTTGCGGTCTCGCGGTGGCTCTCAAGGCGGAACAACTCGGTCTTCCGTTCGTGATCTGTACGTCTGGGTACCACCACGGCGCCAAATACGACTGGATCTGCCAGGTGGGTCGGCAACGTGGCTGGCCTGAGATGGTCGACTCTTCCACGGACTACACCAAGGAAGCGGACAAGAAGAACTGGAAAGAAGCGCTCGAGGTTTTGCTCGAGCTCATCGCTGCCAAGGCCAAGTAGTCAGCCGAGCGTTGTGCACAAGACGGGTCGGAGTGTCACGGAACATCGTGATACTCCGACCTTTTTTATTCTCAAAATGGGTTCGTTCGCAATACGGTAGCAACGTGGTTGAGGCTACAGTATGATTTCAAACTGCGTTTCCAAAATAATATCTTTCCCGAAAAACCGAACTTTGATGGAAAAACATTTGGAACCGCTAAATTGTCGCCAGTCTATCAACTAAATCAGGAGTATCAGGGTAAAAAATCTACTTTGGTGACCCCACGGGGAGTCGAACCCCGGTTCCTAGGCTGAGAACCTAGTGTCCTAACCACTAGACGATAGGGCCATAATATATGCTAATTTCTGGTGCGGGGTAAAAACCTGGCGCCTGCCCAGCACCTCCGCCCTGGGAGGATGGTGCTGGGTCCTAACCGTTAGACGATGAGGCCAAATTGCCGTCCCACTCTACCCTGTCTTTCCCAAACGGTCAACGATTCGGGGGTATTTTTAAATACTGCACGAGGAAGGAGGCGATCTTATTGAATATCGGCGTCGTGCTGTCTGATGCGAAAGCAACGTTCTTTACGTTACTGAGCTTCACCAGCACCGTGAACCGGGGGTCAGGTCCAGGACCAAAACCGACAAAGGTATGATTGGTCTTGGCCGTGTATTCGCCCTTCTCGACTATCTGGGCTGTACCAGTCTTGCCAGCGATGTAATAACCGGGGATCGACGCCTTGTGGTCATACCCCTCTTCAGCGACGCGGATCATCATCGCTGAAACGGTATCAGCGGTTTCTGCACTGACCACTCGCCGTACCTGGCGCGGCTCCGTTCTCTCGATCGTATTGTCTGACCGTCGGACTTCATCGACGATATAAGGCTGCATGAGTATACCGCCGTTAGCCAGCGCATTGATAGACGAGACCATTTGCAGCGGAGTGACCGTAATGCCCTGTCCAAACGATGCGGTCGCCTTATAAACATCTGCGCCTGAAGCAAGCTCCCCTAGCGAACCAGGCATCTCCTGACTGAGCTGCACGCCTGTCCTTTCACCGAAGCCAAACGCGCGGATGTAATCATAAAATTTTCGATTTGGAACCTGACGCGTCGCGAAAACTATACCGGTATTCAACGATTCTTGGAGGACTTCTGTCATGGTCTTCACGCCGTGAGCTTTCTCGTCGAAATTTTTGATAGGCCTACCGTCAACCGTCACCTCGCCGAAATCCTCGTATGTCGTCGACGGAGAGACAAGCCCTTGATCAATGGCTATGGCCATCGACAGAGGCTTGAAGACCGAACCAGGTTCATATGCCTCGAAGACAGCGCTATTGTTGAAATAGTTGACGTCCGTAACGTCGCCATACTCGTTCGGATCGAATGATGGATAGTTGCACATGGCGAGGATCGCTCCCGTATCGGTCTCAAGAACGATAGCCGTTCCCGAATCCGCAGCAAACCGCTGGACGCCAGCCTGCAACTGCGTGCACACCTCATACTGGATCGTACGGTCGACGCTCAGGACGATATCTGCGCCATCTTCGGCAAGACCGAGGTCACCACCGATGCTTGGTATGATCTGCCCGAGACCGTCACGCATGACCATGCCCTTTTCATCGATGCCCGCAAGTTCTGATTGCCAATAGCCCTCCAACCCGTACTTTCCGACGCGCTCAGAACCCTCTACGCCAAAAAAACCGATAATATGGCTACCGATCTCCTTGTCGGGGTAGTTTCGCCATACGGTTTCTCGCGCGTGGATCCCCTCGATCCCGGCGTCCATGATAACGCGCATTTGTTCATCAGTTGCTTTCGAAGTGCCCGTTTCGTATGGATCATTTTCCTTTTGCGAGCGCTGCAGTATCGTGTCATGATCGACACCAAGTACCTCACTGAGAAGGTCGGCAGCGTTGATCGGTCGCGTGATCTCCGAAGGCGTAAGATATATTTCAAAAAAAGCCTTGCTTATCGCGAGCGGATAGAGCGTACTTTCCGGTTCGTTCGTATGATCGCGAGCATAAATGACTCCGCGCTTTGCAGCAATATCAGCAAATCTCGTATGCTGTGCGTCAGCTAGGTCAAGGTAATACTCGTGCGCAAGCACTTGTATAAAAAAAAGCCGCACGATGACCGCGACAAAAGCCACGACCATCCCCCCCGCGAGCCAGTTCAAACGCCACCTCGCGTTGGGGACGTCGGAAACACGCTGGATCTTCCGCATACGACGCGCAGTTTACTTGTTGTAAACGAATACCGCTGTCGGCTCTATATAATGGATCTGTCGTGCAGGCACGAGACCAAGGCGATCGCTTTCAGCGACTAGACGTCGCGAAGATTGCAGCTCCGCGACTTGGTTGCTCAAACGTTGGGTCTCAGACTGCAGTTCCTGATGCGTACGTATGAAATACGACTTCGCGTAACGCTGATTTGACGCGTGGTTCGCGACAGCGACCCGAACAAGCAGGATCACGATCAATAACGACACCGCGGCGAGATTCGCCCTGATCAAAAGCGCAGGATGTACCTGTTTGGATGTATGCATTCTCATTTTATTTTTATTTATTTTTTTGTTTTTCTTTTTTATATTTTTTCTGCGACTCGCAAGTGGGCGCTTCTACTCCGCGGATTGCCTCCCCGCTCCGCATCAGATACGGCTACGGCATGCTCAGTCACGCGTCGGACGGTCCGCTGATGACCGCAGCGGCAGACCGGAATTTCGCGTGGACAGAGGCAATCGCGTGATTCGATCCTGAAAAATTGCTTTACGATTCGATCTTCCAGTGAATGATACGCGATCACCGCGATCCTGCCGCCCGGCTCGAGCACCGACACTATCTGTGGAAGAAACAAGCGGAGATTATCCAATTCGCGATTCACCGCGATCCGCAGTGCCTGGAAGACTTGCGTCGCTGGATGCGTATGCGTACGCCGAGTCTTCGGAGCTATTCGTGCGGCTACAGTGACGATATCCTGCACGTCGATGACATCGCGGCCACGTGCTTTCGCTTCATCACGTATCGCGATGATTTCCCGTGCGATCCGTCTCGCACCCCTCACTTCGCCGAATTGTCTCAGCATGGTCGACAATTCTTCTTCCGAAGTGGTCATCAGGAGCTGGCTCGCATCCTCGCCCGCGTCCGTATCGAAACGCATATCTAGCCGGCCGGTGTCGCGGAACGAAAAGCCTCTGCCGCTCGTATCGAGCTGGGGCGACGAAATCCCTAGATCAAGTATGCAGCCGCTAATGCGAGGTCGCGCCTCAAGCGAACTAAGTATCTTCTCGATATCAGCATAGTTCACCTTGAGGAGCACCGCCCTCTTTCCGAAGGCCGTGAGCCGCTCGCGAGCGGCATGCAGCGCCTCCGGATCAAGATCAAGGCCGATAAGCACGCCCTCGGGGCCGGTGAGCGCAAGGATCCGCTCCGCGTGGCCGCCACCGCCGACAGTGGCGTCGATAAAGTTCTGATTGCTCCGTGGTTGTAAAAGTGCTATAACCTCGTCCGCAAAAACCGGTACGTGATGATACTGCGATGACATCTCAGACTCCCATCTCGGCAAGCGTTTCTGCGATATGGGCGCTGTCCTTCTCAGTCTGCGTCTTGTACTGTTGCCACCGATCAGTGTCCCAGAGCTCCACGCGGTCATTGAGGCCAGCAACGATCAGTCGTTTACCAAGACCCGCATACTGTTTCAGATAATCAGGCAACACGATCCTTCCCTGGCCGTCCAGCTGCACTTCCATTGCCCCGCCCAGCATCATGCGCGAAAAGGCCCGTGATCTCGACTGACTGATAGGCAAACGAGCCAACTTGTCGGCCCACGTCTTCCAGGACGATTTCGGATACAAAAAAAGGCATTCATCCAAACCCTTCGTGATGACCGCGCCTGCCTTCAAAGCTGCGCGAAATTTGACGGGAATCGCGACGCGATTCTTTTCGTCCATTGAATGTTGGTACTCGCCAAGAAACATACTCAATAGTTATCCACAATGAGGAATAGTTATCCCCACTTTATACCACTAGACCTCTTCACATCCCCATTTTACACCACGGCGAGAACACTGTCAAACGCGCAGCTATGCTACGTCAGTGAAAAAAAATCAAGGTTACTGTGTATAACTATTCAAAAAAGCCCAGCGTTGGGCTTTTTCATGCGCGTTGTCCTTACAATGCACTCCCTACGTGATATTGCTCACAATGATCGCGTATACATACATACCGATAACCCCCACCAGAAAACCTGCTATAAATCCCGTGAGCGAATCCGCTGTCGTCGCGTTCATTAATTCAAGGACAGTCTTTTTTTGATAATATTTCTTTTTGTGTTGCGTCATACAGCTCAAGTATAGCACTGAGTCAGGTGATTGTAAATTTCTTTTTCCTTTTCTGAATGCTGATACTCGGCGGCGCGGCATAGTGAGGCAGTACTTGATGAAGGCACGAATCTCCCGGCTTCATCCTCACGAGCCTCTCTGAGACCGACGTCTCATCATGAGACCAGTCCTGAGGAATAGCAAGGATCGGGATGTCACGAAGCCATGCGATGGTGTTGACTGTCGCGAGTATCAAACGCGCAGACGCGAACCCACCGAGCAGTTCAGGGCATGCGGCGATCAAGCTGAGCTGCTCAGGGTGAACGCCGCGCCGATGTAATAGCGGCAGTAGACCAAGATCCAGCTGCGGTACCTCATCCTGATACGCATGGTACACTCCTTTGTCGACCACCCCCCATCGCAGCACCGGATGATGATAGGCCCAAATGATCAGTGAGAGATTTTTTTTTGTCTGGCGAGCCATTGTTCGATACGTTTACTGACAGTGAAGCGTAACCGCTCCGTACGAAAGTAGTGATCCGCACCGCCGACGATAGTGAGCGTTCGCGGCGCGTGCGCCCACCGGTACAGAAGCCTGCTTTCACGCGGTGTATTGATCGTATCTGCAGAACCGCACATGAACAGGACGGGGACAGATATTTTTGGGATGAATTGCTTCGGTACGTAACGCCGTCGATCCCTCCAAAAATCTGGATGCACTTTACGACGCCCGATGCGTGTGAACGTCGCGTACTCCTCCGTCTTGCCGGCGCGTTGCATCGCCAGATACTTTTTTTCAGATTCCGCATTCGATGCGATCGCGACGACTCCTGCCAGGTTTCGAGGTCTCCGTGCAGCAGCAAGAAGTGCGACAAGTGCGCCAATGCTGTGACCGACGAGGACGATCTTGCTTCCGCGGTACGGAGAGTCCGTTCCGAGATATCTCAGCACGTCGAGCGTATCTCGATAGAAATTGCCCACCAATCGTTTCAGTATGCCACCGCCGGTTTTGCCATGTCCCGCAAAATCAAAATATGCGACGCAGTACCCCCTTCTGGTGAACCGTCCCACGATAGTCTGTAGGAGCGGATAGCGATGATCAACCCCCAGTCCATGACTGAGAAGAAGGAGCGGCAACTTGCCCGATGGCAACGCAGGCTCAATGACAGTGAGAGAGATACGGTACCCGCGTCGCGTATCCAGAAACGTCCGGACTACCCTCATCCGGCGTACTTGTTAACGATAATGATCGGTGACGTGCTCCGGATGGTATGGATGAACTTATCAGTGACCTCAAGACGATATTTGTATTCAGCTGGAGACAACAAGGTAAAACGCAAATTCTGGTAGAACGACTTTGAAAATCCGTGAATGATGCTCTGGACTTTTGTCTTGTTAATCTTACCAACAAGCAATATATCGGTCCCGGTCTCAGCCCCCACGAAGATACCCGTGAGCATGAACACCTGGATCCCATGTATCAGGTCCATATCTTTGATGATCGCTTTTTCGAGAAGAACGATCGACTTCACGATCAGCGATTTCAACTCAGCGAGCAGCGGAAATGCGGGGTCTACCGCATAGTATTTGCGGTTTTTTTCCATGTGCGCCTGCAAGAACCCTATATGAACAAGATTATCAAGCTCGCGGCTCAGGGCATTCAGCCTGATATCGAGCAGTCTCGCGAGCTCGCGTACGTAATACTTCTCAAAACCATGAGTACAAAAAAATTTTATGATCTTCCCCCGAGACGTTGACCCGAAAATCCGCTCTAACATAGTTCAATTGTACTAAAAAATCCCCTATAGTATAATGATATCGGGATATTTAAGCAAATATCTTGTTTTTGAATGAATGACGGAAAAGAAATCCAGATAGAGAAACTTTTCATCTTTGACCCTGTCTACGGACGGACCATCAATGATATCGTGATCACGCAGTCGCATGCACGCGATCGCGAGTTCCAGAAGTTGATCGTGCTTATTGAACTTCCCAAGATGAAGCTCGACCAGCGCGCAACCCTTGATACGATCGTACAACATGCGGTCAAGGCCTTTGATTCCTCGCGGCATTTCACGCCCGAGCAGGTCCTCGAGTCGATCCTGGAATCCCTGAATCTACTCCTGCCAGAGCTCGCTCCAAAGCGCAGTACGGACTGGCTCGCATCGCTGAACATACTTGTCGCAATCTCAGAACGAGGCCAGGTCCATTTTTCGCAACTTGGTGACATGCAGGCGCTCCTTGCGCAGGACAATGCGATGACACCTGTCACGGAGCCGACAGCGCCGCTCAACCCGCTGAAATTATTCTCGCATATCACCAGTGGTCTGCTCGATCCCGGCAACACGCTGGTATTGTCAACGTCAAGGCTTCTCGAGTATGTATCTGAGGAAAAGGTCAAGAGAATAGTCACGCAGTATCCTCCGATCGTCGCGATAGGAGAACTGGAAAAGCTTCTTGCCGAGGTCCCGTCATATATCGGATTTGCCGCAGTCGTCATCAAATTCACGACCGATCGGGACGACCTCACATCCCGTCCGATCACTGTCGCATCCGTCCCCGCCACCTCACGCTCGGCGCATGATGACGACATTCAGCCACAACCAGCATTAGCACACCAACCAGAACGCGCCCGCAGAAAACGCCAGTATGGACAACGTCGATCCTTCTCCGCTATTGGAATATTACGGATCGTGCTGCATCAGCTTCGAATACTCGGTGAACTTTTCTTCAGCGGCGTTCGCATGACGGTCAAAATGATCGTGAGAGTCGTTCGTGCCATATTCAGCGCTACCGTGCGTCAGGACGAAGAACGCACCGTCGTCGACTCAACGATGCGAACGTTCAAAACTTTCAATGAACGGTTCCGCACACTACCGCGCATTTCGCGAGGAACTCTCATTATTCTTGTTGGCATTATTTTTATCATGCTGCACGTGCTCATCTTCAAAAATCAGGATCAGCAGACGAAAAGGGCAGACGACGTTTTCAATGAAACATTACGCGCGGTCGCTACGTTCCGAAAATCGGTCGACAATGCCGTCATTTACAATGATGAGCGCTCCGCCGACCGCATTCTCATGCAGATACAGCAGCTGCTGCAATCGGCTGCTCCGCTGAACAAAGAGCAGGAAGACCAGCTTGCGCAGTATCTGGACGAGACCGAACGCGATCTGAATAAGGTCAGACACATCAACTCTATTGCGGAGCCGTTCGTCTACGCGGATCTCACAACCCTGAACGCTCCTCTGAATACCATCGCTTTCGCAGGAAACGCATTGGTCGTCGGCTCAAATCACGGCATCTATCGCGTCGAAAATGGCCAGCCGTCCTTGCTCGCGAATATCGATGTGACGATCGTTTCCTTGCTCGTCTCTGACGGTACGACGTATGCGCTGACCGCTGCGGGAGAGCTGTATCGCCTCAGTGGATCATCGGCAGTAACGTTCGGCTTTACGAGACATACTGACAACGCCGCGATCACCGACGCTGTCATATACGGAAGGAATCTCTATGTTCTGGACAGCACGCGCGGAGCACTCTTTAAATACAACGGGTCGAATCAATCAATGGGCGCTGGCAGTGTCTGGCTCGATGATCCTGAGGTCTTGAAAAACGCGACGCGTCTCGCCGTTGACGGCAACGTCTATATCACGACGAACGAAGGATCCATCCATAAATTCTTCCGAGGATCACGCGATCCGTTCGACTACCACGAGTTCAATCCTCCTCTGGGCGCTCGCACACGAATGTACACCTCACAGAAATCGAATCTCATATACCTCCTTGACCCGGATAACAGACGCGTTGCACTACTCGACAAACAGGGCCTGATCAAGGACCAGTTTACCTCTCCGAAATTCGACGATCTGATCTCTCTCGCCGCGAACGAATCTGAACACACCATTGCAGTTCTGAACGGCCATACCATTTACGTCCTCGCCATAAATCAGTAGACAAGCCCCTCGCGCGTAACCAAAAACACTCACGGCAGTTGCCGCGAGTGTTCGTAGAGAGTAGGTCAGCGATCTACTTGAGGGCGACCTTCGCGCCTGCCGCTTCGAGCTGCTTCTTCATCTCATCAGCCTCTGCCTTTGGGACCGCTTCTTTCACCACCTTCGGAGCTCCATCAACGAGGTCCTTGGCCTCTTTCAAGCCGAGCTGTGTGACCGCGCGCAGCGCCTTGATGACGCCGATCTTGTTGTCACCCGCTGCGGTAAGCTCGACGGTAAAAGAGGTCTTTTCCTCTGCGGCTTCCGGAGCCGCTGCACCACCCGGCATCGCTGCAAATGCTACTGGAGCGGCAGCAGAAACGCCGAATTTGTCCTCCAACACCTTGACGAGCTCAGCGAGGTCCAGAACCGACATCTTCTCGACTTCCGAGACGATGGATTTGAACTTCGCAGGCACTTCTTTCTCTTCTGTCTTTTTTTCTTCTGACATATGCTGTCTTAATTTAATTACTTTTTGAATCTTTTATCGCTTGCACGACATATACAAAGTTGCGGATATTCCCTGCGAGCGCGTTGACGAAACCGCTGACCGGTGCCTGAATGGTACGGACCAAGAGCCCAAGCAGTTCATGTTTCCCTGGAAGTTTCGCAAGCGCCATGACCGCCTCGGAAGATATCGGCGCCTGTTCAAGGATACCACCGACGATCTGCATGCCAGTGAACTCTTTGCTGAACTCGAACACCTGTTTTGCAGCCGCGACCTCATCTTCATATGAGAACGCAAGCGCGCCACCACCTGTAAAGGAAGAGGTGTCAACGTCAGTCACGTCCTTCAATGCGAGCTTCAGAAGCGTTTTCTTTGTCGCCTGGTACTCGCCGGACACGGCACGAAGTTTCTTCCGCAACGACTCGCTCTGGCTGACGGTAACCCCCGTCTGATTCACAAAAACAACTGCCTTGCTGCGGGCAAGTTTGTCCTTCAATAAACGTACTTCATCCTCTTTTTTCTTTCGCGTTTTTGGCATAGTTATTTGAGCTTATCCCCTTCGTCCGCCCTGGGCGGACTGCGGAGGATGTTTTTGCGCTTAGCGAGAAAACAAAAAATCTACGAAAATCCCGTAGACTGATGGGCTTCCTCGGCGGGAGATTAAGTTCCTTTTCGTCGAGCTGAACTCGATTGTCGGAACACCCGCTGTCTCAGGATTAACAAAAAGCAGTATAGCAAACTCAGAAGGACTGTCAAGCGTTAGATCAAGCTACCCGGCGCATGAAAAAACCGCCCGGATCACATACACAGGCGGTTTTTTTGAACCTTCCTCCCTACTGCTGTGGCGCGCGCTCGGCATAGAGTCTCGCCGCGACATCGAACGCACCTTTGAGACTTGGAGACCCTAACGGATATGTCTCAACGCTCTCCGCACCCTCCGCGATGCGCGTCAGTGCCAAGACGATGTATTCTCTCGGCACAGGCATCTCACCTCGCGCCTGCGCAGCACCCTCGATCAGATCGATCAATTCCTTGCTCATCCTCACGCCTCCTCTGCGAAAAATCCCCTACGAGACAGTACGCTCGCGACGCTGAATATGGTTCTTCACAAGCTGGTTCCTAAGGTACGCGGTAAAATTCATTTCTCCATCATGCAGCGGATCGGTCGTCTCACGAGCGTGAGCTGCATCGTGGGCTGTGAGATCACCTTCGGTCAGCGAATCATCAAACAGTTTCTGGTAGAGCCGAAGATCCTCATCGGTCAGGTCCTCGATCGAGATGAATTTGAAATGCGGGTCGCCGCTTTCTGCCACTGCCTGAAGGCGAGCACGCAGGTCACCAAGAGAGCTTTCGTGCGCTTCGATATTTCCCTCAATGTTGTTCATGGCCGAATCATACAACAACAGGCCATGATTGCAAACGACACTCACGCGGTGATGCGCTTCCTTCGTTTCACTCAGGACCTACGGCTAGTACGTCGCCCGGAAAGAAAAAAATCTGAACGAAAGTTCAGATTTTTTTCTTTGGCTCCCTGCCTGCCCTGCCTGCCGGTAGGCAGGGCAGGCAGGCGCATCGTGAAGGATGTTAGAATTGCGCTTATGGTCAGGGGCTAATGCAAAAATTAAATTGCCACTCACTTGACAACTGATACACTTTTGATACACTTAATTTTTAAACATTTATCATGGTCGTATGGCCACTACAAAACGCCGCATTAACATCTCTCTTCCTGATAGCGTCGATGCTGCCCTCACGCTTCTTGCCGAACGAGATAATGTCCCTGAAGCAACAAAGGCAACGGATCTACTTCAACTTGGTCTTGAGATTGAAGAAGATCAGGTCTGGGACGCTATTGCTGCCAAGCGAGACACCAAGAAAGCTCGATTTGTCGCTCATACTAAAGCGTGGGCATGAGCTTCACGATCAGCTACCATGAAGATGTTGTTACTCACGATATTCCGAAGTTGTCCAAAAGCAGTAGACAGCAGATCCAGCAAGCTATCGAAACAAAGCTTGGAGAAAACCCCGAGGTTTATGGTAAGCCTCTACGAAGATCTCTCAAGGGGTACCGCAAGCTACGAGTAGGCGACTATCGAATAATTTTCAGGATCGAAGGAACTATTGTAAAAGTTTTTGTTATTCAACACCGCTCAATTGTGTACAAGAAAGCTGATCAGCGTCTTGCCAGGTAGTAGAGCGCTGCTTCACTACCTGGCTTGCTGCATAGATGCCCTCTCAAACAAAAAACCTCCTAATACTAGGAGATTTTTTGTTGGCTCCAGAGGGTAAATTCGAACCACCGATATCCACGTTAACCACAAAGTAAAACTCGCTACCGCTCGTTCACTTCGGGGCAGGCAGTGCGTACATACAAATGGCTGCTAGGACAGGACTCGAACCTGTAACTTCTGCATTAACCCAGTAGTAGAATTCACTCCGTTCGTTCACTACTGGGCAGGCAGTGCGTACATACAAATGGCTGCCGGGGCTGGATTCGAACCAGCGATATCCACATTAACAGTGTGGCGTTGTACCTCTCAACTACCCGGCAATCATTTACCTGCAGCGCTCCGCCCCGTACTGACCGATCCGCCCGTGGCGGAGAGGTCTAGTACGGGGTTCTACCAATTGAACTACCTAGCAATCATCTGCGCACAAGCTCTGAAACGAAAGCCGCCGGTCGTCCTGTGGGCGGCCGGCGGCATCTTGCATTTCAAATACAAAGCTACCGGTCGCCGGATTGGTTATTATTATTGCGTTGCTCTATCCTTCGTTCCATAGCACTGTTACTCTATCGTTATTGAAGGGCGACGTCAACCCCGTTACCCGGCAGTGCGGGTAACGGGGTCAAACGAAGCGAGCCATGGCCTACAGATACAGCTCTCTGTTCTTCTGATGCTCGTCAAAGGTCCGCGCGTAATGCACGCCGCCATCTGTGTCGGTCAGAAAGTAATAATAGTCATTCGGCTGCGGATCAAGCGCTGCGGTGATCGCATCGATCCCTGGGTTGCCGATAGGCCCTGGCGGCAATCCGCGATACTTGTAGGTATTGTACGGGGAATCAATATCAAGATCTGCTGCCGTAGAACGCGTGCGGCCGCTCTTCGTAATATAGTTGACCGTCGCGTCAGATTGCAGACCGATACCATCGCGGAGGCGCTTCAAAAATATATCCGCCACTAGGCGGCGGTCTTCCGGTTTTGCCACCTCGCGCTCGATGATCGAAGCGAGCGTTATCACCTCATGCAGCGTCCTGCCGCTTCCGGCGACCTGCTTACGAAGCTCTGGCGTCAACTTTTCTGAGAAATTATCGAGCATCTTCCGCATCAGCTGCTCGGCATCCTTCGCCGCGTCGATCGAATACGTGTCAGGAAACAAATATCCCTCGAGAGATTGCCCCGACGGAACACTTGTCAAAAAATCATACGAATCGCGCCAGAGAGGCAGATCGCGTGTCAGCGCTAAAAAAACTTCAGGCGAAAAACCGTTCTCATCCAAACGGCCAGCATACTCATCGAGCGTCCAGCCCTCGATCAGCGTAATGCGCCGAGCGCGCTCGTCAACCCCCGAGAGCAGG